>JAHDBQ010000030.1:1360-8195 GCA_020630305.1 Alphaproteobacteria bacterium
AATAATGAAAAAAATATCTATATTACTTTTAGTAATATTTGCAGCTATTGCAGGCACGTGGGTTTATCAAGCTAATAAATTTGAAAAAATAGTCAAGGAACAGGTTTTTCCTGAGATTGAGTTAAATGAACTAATAAACACTGACCTTAGCAAAGCGGTAATCAATAAGTACAAATTCTCGGTTACTTTTGCGGATGTTACGGTAGATTATTCTGAGTTGTTAGATATGTATTTGGTTGCACTTGCACCGCAAACAAATTACAATACAAAAAGTATATTATTTACAGATAAAGTGGAAGCCTCATATAGCCCAATAAGAAAAGAAATAATTCTTGATCTAAATGGTGATAATTATAAATTAATTGTTGATAACCAGTCTATATACACAAAAAATCCAAATGTAAAATGCTTTATAAGCGAAAGTTTATTGAAATTTTATAATAATAAACAAGGCCCGCTAAAAGAAGAGATATATATAAAGTTACTAATGGGAAAAAACACTCAGTTTATTGATGACGTTGAATTTGCTAGTGCAGACAGTGCTGAATCTTTGTTTAGTATAATACCAGATAATAATTATTACAAAATAAAATTTAATATGGCATCTAAACAAGCAAAAATTGATTATTTGAAGTTTATGAGTATGGCGAATTTTGATGAGTTAGAAAAAGCTTTATACAAAGATACAGATTCTCAAAAACGCAATTCTGAGATAGCAAAAATATTGAATATCTTAATGGAAGAGCCAACGGATTCTGAATTTAGTGGGTCAGTAAAAATTCATTCTTCTTTTGTTGATAGCTTAGGCAAAAAAAACGCGCCCTATAATCCTGCGGTTGGTTATAAAGTAATAAAAGACATAGTTGGCAAAATTCATTTTAAAAATAAGGAAATTGAGCAGCTTATTTCTTTTTCTTACAAAAACAATGAAAAAGCTTATGTATATAAATACAAAAATAATTTACCAGAAGAAAAATTAGAGAAAATATGGACAATGATGCCTAAAAGTATTAAAGAGAATGATGAATATAGCAATCTTTATAATATTTTCAATGAAATGAAAAATGCTGAGGTTGAATTTAATTTAGATTCTAAGTTAATAGCCTCTGGTAAAGTAGCAATAAATGATTTGCAATTAACATTGCATCCTGTAAAAAAAGAGCAAGATGAGTTGAAGTATGAAATTAAACTCTCAACCCCAGAGAAATTGCTAAATTCTGTACAGTATCTATATAATAATGCATTTAGAGATATGTTACAAAAAGGTTATTTTGATAAAGATCAGCATAATATAGATCGCAAGCTTAGTGTTTTTGATATAGCTATTAATGAATCAAAAGATAAGACCTATGAATTTATGTCAGCTTTTCATAATAATAATGATTTTGCAAAGAATAAAAATTTAGAAATTAATATCTTGATGCCTGTTAGTGATGGTGGGTTCAAGAATATGTATGATTTATATTCTAGCTTCTCGGTTATGAAAATCAATAACCGTAATCTTACGCAAGAATTCATTAAAGATCAAAGAATTGAAAATTATTTGCAATTCCTGCATCAACTAACTGCTGAGTTTGCGCAATAATATCTTGTATTTTAGTTCAAAAGCATTTATAAATTTCTGTATTAGTTAGAAGGTAAAGTTTTTGCCTTCTAAGCTGTAATTTAGATTTATAAAACTACAAACTGACTTGTGATCTTTTTTGTTTAAGTTAGTTTTGACTATTCTTTAGATAAAACTATGCCAGATATAATTACCCCTTTAAGAGGGATGAAGGATCTTCTGCCGGAAGATTACGATATACACAAATATATAGAAGAGCTAGCCAGGAAAACAGCTGAATTATATGGCTATCAGGGCTTTGCTACTCCTATCTTGGAATCAGCGACTGTGTTTGACAGAACATTGGGTGATACTTCTGATGTTGTCAGTAAGGAGATGTATAGCTTTCAAGATAAAAAGGGGCGCTTTGTGGCGATGAGGCCGGAATTTACGGCTAGCATTATGCGTGCTTTTGTCTCAAATGGTTTGAAGCAAAAAATTCCTCTGAAGCTATTTTCGTGCGGGCCATTATTTCGCTATGACAGGCCGCAAGAAGGCAGGCAGCGTCAGTTCCATCAGCTAAATTTTGAACATCTTGGAGCGAGTGGTCCATATTCTGATGCAGAGACTATACGCCTTGCTGTGCATGTGCTTGAGAATCTTGGTATATTGTCAGATATTAAATTAGAGCTGAACTCTCTTGGCTGCTCTGACTCGCGCGAGCGTTACAATCAGGTACTGATCGATTACTTTACTAAATATTTCGATGATCTTTCTGAAGACAGCAAGCAACGCTTGCATAAAAATCCGCTACGAATAATGGATTCTAAAGATAAGAATGATCAGAAATTAGCTGCAAACGCGCCGACAAATTCAGAATTTTATACAAAAGAAGCTGCGGAATATTTTGACAATGTAAAAATGCATCTAGATAATTTAGACATACAATACACTGAAAGCCCAAGGCTAGCAAGAGGCCTAGATTATTACTGCCATACTACATTTGAATTTACAACCGATAAACTTGGCGCGCAAAGCACGGTTCTTGCTGGTGGCCGTTATGATGGTTTGTGCGAAATAATGGGTGGGCCTTCAATGCCTGCTATTGGCTTTGCAGCTGGGATAGAGAGAATTCGTTTGATGCGTGATTTTGCGCCGCAGAAAAATAGATCGGTTATTGTAATACCAATTGGGCAGGAGTCCCACACTAAATCTATGAAGCTTACTAATATTTTGCGAGAGAATAATATTCAGACGAGCTTGGAGTTAAAAGGCAAGGTGGGTAAATTGCTGCAAGCTGCTTCTGCAAATAATGCCTCGCATGTGATATTTATCGGCGAAGATGAACTGAAAAATAATAATTATAAGATAAAAGATCTTGATTCTGAGGCTGAGTCATGGCTCGGCTTAGATGAGCTAATTAATCTTTTAAGAAATAAATAGGTATAATAATGCGTATTTTTAACATTATGATGTCAAGGGGCCTGGGGGGGATTCAGCAAGCCTATATTGACTATAACAATGCGCTGAAAATGCAAAATCATGATGTTATAAATATTGCAAGTATGAATGCGCAAATAAATAAACAATTGCCACCAAATCACAAATTACCTAATACTACCTCTTGGTGTATTTTTTCTAAAATTTATTTGCGTATTTTGGCGCTAATTCATAAGCCCGATATCATTATTTGCCATGGTAATAGAGCGATTAATTTTACTTTATTCTTAAAATCAAAACATACTAAGATCGTCGGTATTTCGCATAATTATAGCTGTAAATATTTGAAAAAATGTGACGCTATCTTGACCTTAACTGAGGATCTTGAGCGAAATTTGATCGCAAATGGGGCAGATGAAAAGCGCATGTTTCGTATATCGAATATGCTAAATATCAGGCATCAATATCAAGAAAAACCATTCAGAAAGCCAGTTATTATTGGCAGTGTTGGGCGCTTTGTGAAAAAGAAAGGTTTTTCATATTTGATTAAAGCCATTTCTATTTTAAAAAACAAGGGCGTTCCAGTCAAGCTGCTGCTTGGCGGCTCTGGAGAAGAAGAGGGGCTTTTGCGCGAAAGCGTTGCTGAGCTTGAAATCGAAGGGGATGTCAACTTCCTTGGCTGGGTTACTGATATGGATAGTTTTTTCAGGCAGATCGATATTTTCTGTTTGCCATCAAGCAGTGAACCATTTGGAATTATAGTGCTTGAAGCCATGGAAGCCTCTGTGCCAATTGTCAGTACGCGCTCAGGCGGGCCGAAGGAAATAATCCGTGATAATATTGATGGCTTACTTGCTGATATTGACTCGGAGTCTGACCTAGCTAAAGAATTAGCGATACTTGTTCAGGATGAAGATCTTGCCAAAGAGCTTAGCAAAAATGCACATTTAAGGTTACTGAGCACCTATGATGCGCAAAAAGTTTCTGAGAAACTCAGCGAGATTCTAACTCGTTTGTAAAAATTAAGTAGGTGTATGTAAAACTGCTTTGAAAAAATTTTAGTAAAATAAAAAAATACACATTGATTCAGTAGAATTTTAATTAGTATCATGGTAATATATTATAAATCAAATTTTTCATATAATTTGAACTAAGCAGAAAACTCAAAAATTAAAGCCATGCAGCAACAATCAGGTTTAGATCAACTAATATACTTATTCTCAAAACTTCCCGGGCTTGGTTCTCGCTCTGCAAGAAGGATAGTTCTGCATTTGCTGCAAGATAAAGATTTAAGACTTAAAGGTTTAATTGAGGGGCTGGAAGAGGCATCAAAGAAAATTGCTACCTGTACAATTTGCGGCAATATTGATTATCAAGAAATTTGTAGCATATGCAGTGATGAGTCTCGTAATGACCAGATAATAGCTATCGTAGAGACTGTAGCTGAGCTCTGGGCGATTGAGCGCAGTGAGTTTTTTAAAGGTCGTTATCATGTTCTGGGATGCCCAGCAGGTGCTTCAGCTAATCGCAACCCCCAGGAGCTCAAGCTAGTTTCGTTGCAAGAAAGATGCATACATCATAAAACCAAAGAATTAATCATAGCTACAAATTCAACGCTTGATGGCCAGACAACTGCTTATTTTATAACAGAATATTTCAAGAATTATGATATGCATATTTCGCGCCTTGCAAGTGGTATACCAGTTGGTGGGGAGCTTGACTATCTAGACGAGGGGACCCTATCCGCTGCATTAGAGAGTCGTAAGGAATTTAGTTAGCAAAAAAAGGTTTATTATTTTTATAGTAGATTCTCTATTAAAAAACTCTTATAAAATTTCTTATTTACCTGTTGACATTTCAAGGAGGAAGTGTTATTTTATTACGCAAGCTGAGGTTTTTAAATGACGAATTATTGATCACTTCGTGATATTAAAATTATTTCTTAAGCTAACTACTAAAAACTTGTAGACGCCTTTTTCAGGATTTAATCTAAATATAAAAAAGTAAATCTGAAAAAAACATTATTATAATGAAATAGCGTCTATTTATTATCCACATTAATTTGTAATTTGTTTCATATTTTAATAAGCTATTTAATACATATATTTTTGTAATTTTGTTTAAATATATTTTGCGATAAAAATATTTATTCTAAAAACTATCAAATTTAGATATTTATTATTTCCTTGTTAATAATGTATTGACTTACAAGTTGTGATTATTTTAACATAAAAAATAAATTTTAATGAGCGAAATAACAAACGAAACTCCACCTAGTAAAAAGGAGCTTAAGCCCTCTAACTCTAAACCAAGAAGAATCATCAAAAAAGATAGGCGCAGCAATCTGGACAAGAAAGAGCTAGCTCAGGCGGTTCCTGATAGCGGTGTAAGAGTTAATCTGCAAGACCTTAAAAAGGAGTCTCCGGAAGTTCTGCAGGCAAAAGCTGAGGAGCTAGGAATTGAGAATGTAAGTTCTAAATTAAAGCAAGAGCTGATCTTTGCAGTTTTAAAGAAAATTGTAGAGCAGGGTGGGCATATATTCGGCGAAGGTGTTTTAGAGGTGCTTCCTGATGGGTTTGGTTTCCTGCGTTCCCCAGATGCAAACTACCTTGCAGGTCCTGATGATATCTACGTCTCTCCAAGTCAAATACGTAAGTTTGGTTTAAAGAAAGGCGATACTGTTGAAGGGCAAATTAGAGCACCTAAATCTGGCGAGAGATATTTCGCATTACTTAAAGTTCAGAAGGTGAATTTTGAGACTCACGACAAGGCTTATCATCGTGTGCATTTCGATAATTTAACG
Source organism: Alphaproteobacteria bacterium (assembly GCA_020630305.1). Lineage (GTDB taxonomy): Bacteria > Pseudomonadota > Alphaproteobacteria > Rickettsiales > Rickettsiaceae > Megaera_A. The sequence continues at coordinate 7,147 of JAHDBQ010000030.1, forward strand.
CCGCTTTACCCTGACAGTAAGCTTAATTTGGAAGTTGAGCTTAACAAGGATAAGAAAGACTACAGTACAAGAACCATCGAAATGGTAGCGCCCATGGGCAAGGGTCAAAGAGCGCTGATAGTTGCGCCGCCAAGAACTGGTAAAACGGTGCTATTGCAGAATGTTGCTCATGCTATTACTACCAATAATCCGGAAGTCTCTTTGATTGTTTTGCTAATTGATGAGAGACCTGAAGAAGTTACTGATATGCAAAGGTCAGTCAAAGGCGAAGTTGTGAGCTCTACTTTCGACGAGCCAGCAGCAAGGCACGTTCAGCTAGCTGAAATGGTTATTGAGAAAGCAAAAAGATTAGTTGAGCATAAAAAAGATGTAGTGATTTTGCTTGACTCCATTACAAGGCTCGCAAGGGCGTATAACACTGTAGTTCCATCGTCGGGTAAAGTCTTGACCGGTGGTGTTGACGCAAACGCCTTGCAAAGACCAAAGAGATTCTTTGGTGCGGCAAGGAATATAGAAAATGGCGGTTCGCTAACAATTGTTGCTACTGCCCTTATTGAAACTGGCTCTAGAATGGACGAAGTTATCTTCGAAGAATTCAAAGGAACCGGTAATTCGGAAATTGTTCTTGATCGTAAAATTGCTGATAAAAGAGTTTATCCTGCGATTGATATTACTAAGTCAGGAACAAGAAAAGAAGAATTGCTGCTTGAGAAAAATGTTATGTCCAAGATGTGGGTCCTAAGGCGTATTATCAACCCTATGGGCACAGTAGATGCGATGGAGTTCTTGCTAAGTAAGTTCAAAGAAACAAAATCCAACGCTGATTTTTTTGAATCGATGAATTCATCGAAGTAGTCTCGAAGGTAATATTTGGGAAGTGGGAAAATTCGTAGTTGAAGGGTGCGCGACCTTTGAGGGAGCTGAGTTTAAATTGTAAAGATATGCCGAGTTAAAAGGGTGATTTTATACCGGGCGCAAGGCTTTAGGGGTCTCTACTTACTTACAACGTGTATATGTGTGGAAAAGTTCCTGAGATCCTGAACCAAGTT
>JAHDBQ010000031.1:0-1542 GCA_020630305.1 Alphaproteobacteria bacterium
CACTGCGATTATAAAAGAAAAAGAAGGAAGATAAACATGATACATGAATCCTCTATTATTGGTGAAGATGTTAAAATAGGAAAGAATGTTAAGGTTGGCCCGTTCTGCGTGATAGGTGACGGCGCTGTCATTGGTGATAATGTAGAAATCAAATCGCATGTCGTTATGGAAGGTAGAGTAACAATTGGTGAGAGCACGAAAATACATCCATTTGCATCGCTTTCTTATCCGCAAACTTTGAAATTTAATGGAGAAAATTCGGAAGTTATAATCGGAAAAAATAACGTTATACGTGAATATGTAACCATCCAGCACGGTACTGCAGGCGACAAAATGAAAACTGTGATCGGAGATAATTGCTTGCTAATGGTTGGCGTGCATGTTGCGCATAATTGCGTTATTGGTAATAATGTAATTATTGCAAATTATGCGAGTCTTGCTGGCCATGTTGAAGTTGAAGATTCTGCTATTATTGGTGGTCTTACTGCTATTCAGCAATTTTGTAAAATTGGAAAGAATGCAATGATTGGTGGCATGTCTGGTATTGATAAAAACGTTATACCTTATGGACTGGCTGCAAATGATAGAGCCAGCTTAAGCGGCGTTAATATTGTTGGCATGAAGCGCGCCGGGCTTGATAAGAAGTATATCATGGAAGCAAGCAAAGCAGTTAGAGAAATCTTTACTGGTAGTTCTGGCGTGTTTAGTGAACGCGCTTCTAAGGCTAAAGAAAAACACGCAGATAATCAGATAATTATTGATATTATTGATTTTATAAACAACAATAGTGACAAGAGCTTTTGCCAATATAAATAAGAGTTTTGACCAAAATGAGCATTAAACCATTAAATCAACGAGCAGAAGAGTTGCCAACTCTCGGGATTATAGCTGGTAATGGACATTTGCCAGAAGAAGTCGCTAGACTATACTCGCAAAATGGTGGTAATTGCTTTATTGCGGCTCTTGATAAAAAAATTAATATTAAAGGTGTGCCTTGCGAAGAATTTTCAATAGCCAAAGTTGGAGCTATATTAAAATTTCTTACTGATAATAAAGTGCAAGACGTAATTTTGGTAGGTGGTATGGACAGACCAAACTTTAAATCGTTAAAAGTTGATTTAGCTGGCTCTGCTTTGCTTGCAAAGATCGTAAAAAACAAATTCCTAGGGGACGATAATTTACTGCGCATTGTTGCTGAATTTATTGAGTCAAAAGGATTTAAAGTAAAGTCTCCGAAAGATGTTTTGAAATTGCAAATAGGTCAGAAAATTCTAACGCCTGTTTCAATTCCTAGTAAGAATGATTTGAAAGATATTGAATTAGGTGCGCATGTGCTGCGCACTCTTGGTAGTGTTGATGTTGGGCAGTCTGTTATTATTGAAGATAATTATGTTGTAGGGGTAGAGGCAGCCGAAGGAACTGATAATTTAGTTAAGCGCTGCGCTTTCTTGCGTAAAAAAGAGAGCGGCGGCGTGCTTATAAAAATGTCTAAGTCTGGTCAGGATTTAAGGCTAGATACTCCGGTAATCGGTCCAGATACAA
>JAHDBQ010000031.1:1552-8043 GCA_020630305.1 Alphaproteobacteria bacterium
AGCTGCTACATAAGCATAATTACAATGGGGTGGCTATCGAAAAAAACGCTGTAATAGCGATTAAGCCAAAACAAATTATGGAATTACTCGCAAAATACAAAATCTTTTTATACATGATAGAACGGTAATTCTTGAGCTTGAAACCTTAAGCTGGATATTTTTTGCTTAATTGCGCTACAGCTGTGCCCTTGCCGCAACACTCATTTTTTTTACATAAATCAATTAACCAGGATGTTAATTAACTTTAACTATACGCATAATTATTGTATTATTAACTTATAATTAATTAGTTTTATTATTTGGGAGAAAGTTATTATGAAAGACGCGTGGAATAAATTAAAGGAAAATAGGAGAAGTAGAAGGAATACAGGTGAAGTAAAAGGTAAATAGTATACAAGCCGATGATTTAGAAATTTTGTTTAGAACTGCATTACTTACTAACCCAACAGAGCTTAAGTCAATGCTAAAAGAGAATGAAGTTGATATTAACGATAAGCTACCTTCTGGTTCTACATTGCTAGAATATGCGGTCTCTTGTGGGCAAACCAGAGCCATTGATAATTTATTATATTTTGGCGTAGACTCAAGAAGCTTTGAAGAAGAAATGATCAGATCAGTTCAAGGAAGAAGCAGTAATGGTGTGCAAGGGTTAATCAATTCTGGTTTTGAAATGAATAAAGTTTTTGAACTTAAATTTCTTAAAGAGGCGTCCAAAGTAGGAGATGGGCAGGTTTTTTCTGCGCTAATATACAGCTGCGTTGAACCAAAAGGGGAAATAAAATAACATTGTATGGAAAAGGCTAATGAGCATAACAACCCTAGGATGAAACAAAGTTTAGCCCTAATTGAGAATAAGGGTGATTTGATGTGTCAGGTGATTTCAAAAGCAAATGGAAATGTACATAAGTCAGTTAAAAAATTATTAGATGCTAGAGTTGATCCTAACTATAGAACTGAGAGTGAAAATAAAGTACCTGTTCTTGCAATTGCTTGTAAAAAAGATAAATGCGTTAATTTGTTATTAAAGGCTGGTACTGACCCTAATAGCTACGTTGAATATAAAGGAAATAGAAGGGAGTATTGTATAGATATAGATAAAAATTTTACTTTAATTGAAGCTGGAGCGAAACCACATTTTTCAAAAAAAGATCTTAGCGAGGCATTTACTTGGGCTAAAAAAAATAATAAAGAGAAAATTATGGATAAGCTAGTTACTACTCCATTGTTTATTAATACTAACGAAGGTGGTTTTTTAGGACCTGGTTCAGTTATAGAAAGAGCTATCAAGGTTTATGAAAAAGATTTAAAATAATTACAGAATCGCAAAAACAGGCAAATGACGTTCGTTGTAACAAAAGCAATGCTACTAACATCTTATAACAAAGAGAATGTATGAGCTTATTACAAACTTATAATAATGATGAAGGGGTCTTTTCTGATTCGGCGCTCAAAGATGCAAAAGCTATGTTTCTTAAAACCCAAAAAGCTTTGTATGCGCACATACAAGAAGATTGGCCAATGATAGATCGTGTGAATAAAGGAAAATTCACTAACGAAAAGAATGTAGATAAAATGATTGGCGTAACAATATTAGAGAATTGGAAAGAAGAGGCAAAAAGTTACACTAGCGCTAAAAATTATTTCGAAGAGAAATACCCTAAAACTTCTAAACAAAGGTTAGATGGTACCTTAGGGCTTGACGATAAAGGCAAAGAAGAGGCTGTAGATATTGGCGCTGCTCTTAGGAGTTTTGGGATGTCTCAGTCTAGAGGTTCTGCTAGCTCTTCAAATTCTGTTCGAAGTCCTGAGGCTCAAGAGAGATTAAGAAATAGCGTTCAAAAGAAAGGGTAGTGGTTATAACGCCCTTAGAGTTTAAGTTTATATAGCAAGCACAAAATGCAGAGGCGGTCTCTCCAATTAAGTGCTTGTAGTGTGGGTGTTCAAATAAGCATGTAAGTATTCTATCTTATTTTTGAACATTCTTAATGATTGCTAAAATTTCATTCCTGGTGGTAGTCCACCCATATTACCGAAAGCTCCACTCATATTGTCTTTAGATTCAGCTTCTTCATTACTTTTGTCGTCGTTATGCGCAGCAATTATTAAATCCTCAAGCATATCTTTTTCATCTTCTTTCAGAAGCGAGGAGTCGATGTTCACTTTTAGCATTTCGCCAGATCCACTAGTGGTTACTTTAACTAAGCCACCGCCAGAAGCGCCTTCAAACTCTTTATTCTTCATTTCTTCTTGCATTTCTTGCATCTTTTTTTGCATAGATTGCGCTTGTTTCATTAGCTGATTTATATTCATTTTTTCCTCTTTATTTTTATTAAAATTAACTAAGATTGCATTATTATATCCGAAACATTAGCATTTGGGAAATATTTTTTTATCACCCTAAAATCTTCAGCTTCTTTTACCTTATTAATCATTGCATCTTTTAGAGAAGTAACTTCTTTTGCCTTGGTCACGTTAATTGACCATTCGCCGCCAGACCAATCTGAAAGGCTCTTATTAAGAGCATTTTTTTGATCGCTAGAAACGCTGCCGGCAAGTTCCATTACGCCCGAGTCAAAGGATTTTACTTCAACTTCGTTCAAGAGCAAATAATAGCCTTCAATTTCTTTTTGCCCGTAGCAGAATTTCAAGAAATCAAATATTTTGCTGAATTCGTCCTTAGTGTCTGCCTGTTTTGTTTTAGACTCTTCTATCACTACACTCTCGGCGTCTAGAATTTGCTCGGTTCCTGGCATATTGCAAGCATAAATCGCTTTGATGGCAATCATGTGCATTGCAATTAGCTCGTTATGAGTTTTCTTAATATCTTGCAATCCGTTTTGAAATAATTGCCATAATATAGTCAGTCTATCCAGGCTAAGCCCCGCAAGTAAATTATTTATTTCCTGCTCATGATGCTTATATAATGGATTATGATAATTACTGATTACCTTATATTTAGTCATCGATGCCATAAAATCAGAAACCCCTTGAATAAAATATTCAAGGCTGCTAGCATTTTTATATATATCATCAATCAAAGCAATTGCAGCCTCAGGGTCGTTTGCCACAATATGCTGCACTAATTTTAAAATAGTGTCGCTGCCAAGTAGGCCTATCATCTGATTAATTAGCGCGCTGTCGATCTTGCTGCTTCCTTGCGCCCTGTGTAAATATGACGAAGCCTGATCTAAAATCGAGACAGCATCCCTTGCACTTCCTTCTGATTTATTGGCTATTATCTCTAGCGCATCGTCAGTTATTTTGATCTTTTCTTTATTTGATATCTCGGAAATCAACTGCATTATTTCAGTAAAGTTTAGTCTGCGCAAATCATAGCGCTGACATCTTGAAATAACGGTCAATGGAATTTTTTGAACCTCAGTGGTGGCAAAAATAAACACCACATGCTCTGGCGGTTCCTCCACGATTTTAAGAAGCGCATTGAAGGCACTTTTGGATAGCATGTGAATTTCATCAATAATAAAAAACTTCATGCGTCCAAGCAGTGGCCTGTATTCTGCGCCTTCAATAATCTCTCTGATATCATCAACGCTGGTTTTGCTGGCTGCATCAATTTCAATAATATCCGGATGGTTTTGCTTATTAAAACTTAGGCAGTTTTCACATTTCTCGCATGGAAAAATATTCGCATCTTTTTTCTGCAGATCAGTGCAATTAACCGTCTTGGCAATAATGCGCGCCGAAGAAGTTTTTCCTACGCCTCTAATGCCAGTCAGCAAATAGCTTTGACCTAAGCGATTATTTTCTATGCAGTATGATAATGTCTTAACTAAAACCTCTTGTCCAAGCAGCTCAGAGAAATTCGTTGATCTGTATTTTCTTGCAAATGGAATATAACTTGTTTCTTTGGCCATGATTTTTGAGTTTTTTGTGTTTGTAGCTAATTATATGTATTTAACTTACTTCCTTTTAATATCAGTGGGCAGATTAAAGGGCGGTAGCATGCTGTAATAGATAGTTAGCACCGACCCGTTTGCAAAATGCCCTGGCTGCTTCCTTTCGGACCTGACCAACTAAACAAGACAAACGCCCAGCACTAACCAGAAATAAAAATACTATTTTTAAATAAATTAGTCAACTTAAAAAAAGCTTTACATTACATTCTTTTTGACAGATCATAAGTTTTTCTTCTAACACTAGTTGCTAATATTTTTTTGATATATTTTGCAAATATATTTACTTTTAATATTTTACAGTTTATGATTTATGGTTGCTTTTAACAAATTAAAAACATTAGGGAGGCCAACTTGAGCTCTTATCAAGAAATAGAAGATTTTATGACGATGCCCGAGCGCAAGCTTTACAATAGATGGCGAGTTCGTATTTTGATATCCATCATAATGGGTTATGGGATGTATTATCTATGCCGCCAGAACTTTTCTATGATTATGCCTGCATATATGGAAGAATTTGGTTACTCAAAAACAGAGCTTGGTGCTATATTGTCAGAAGCTGCTATTGTATATGGAATTGGCAAATTCGTTAATGGGTACTTTAGTGACCAGTCAAATGCTAGATATTTTATGCCACTTGGCCTTGCTGCATCCGCAATCATAAATTTCTCTCTTGGTTTTGCTAATGAATCATTGATATTCCTAGGCTTTCTATGGGTGATTAATAATTGGTTTCAATCTATGGGCTGGCCACCAGCCGCAAGAATGCTTACCCATTGGTTTTCACCTAAAGAACTTGGTGCAAAGTGGGCGCTTGGAGCTTCTTCACATCAGATAGGTGGTGCAATAACAATTGTTTTTACAGGGTATTTAGTAGAGCAATATGGTTGGAGATATGCTTTTTATCTACCAGGAATTATAGCTTTTGTTGCTTCTATTTTATTATACTCAGCTTTAAGAGATTCCCCAACAGAACTAGGAATGCCGCCGGTGGAGATGTACAAAGGAGAAAAGAAATTTGAAGAAAATTGTACTGAAGAAGAAAATATTAGTACCATGGAAATAATAGAAAAAGTATTTTTAAATCTAAATATATGGTTCATAGCGCTGGCTAATTTATGTCTGTATATAGTCAGAATAGGCATAATATTTTGGGCTCCAATCTTCTTAAAAGAGCTTAAAGAAATAGAATTAACAGAGGGTAAATATTATGTTGCAGCATATGAGGTTATCGGCCTACTTGGAGGTTTTTGTGCTGGCTATGCTTCAGATACATTAACCAAAGGCCAAAGAGGTCCTATTGCTGCATTATACATGATACTTTTAGCATTTTCGCTTGCGGTTTTATGGCAAATACCAGTGGGGTATGATATAATCATAGCTGTAATGATGGTTTTAGTTGGCTTTTTTGTTTATGGACCACAAGTTTTAGTTGGAGTAGCTTCTGCTGATTTTTCATCTAAAAAAGCGATCGGAACTGCAAATGGATTTGTTGGAAGCATGGCTTATATTGGCGCAGCAATTTCTGGAGGAGTGATTGGAAAATTAGTTGACAATCATGGCTGGAATGCGGCTTTTATGTTCTTTATTGGATCTGCTATTTTAGGCTGCTTCTGCTTTTTATTAACATGGGTACAAAGTGAAAGAAATAAATCCTCTCGTATAGATGGTATTTATAATACTCGCAACTAAACACTTGCACAAATAATTGATATTAGTATACTTTTATTAGCAATCAATGATTGCGCTCAAATCATCAATACCCGTAGAAAGGAATTATTATGAACGATCATTTTTTTTACAAAAATAATGGACCATTTACCATCAAACAGATAGCTGAATTTATTGGAGCTAAAGTAGAAAATATTACTGAAGACAAAATGCTTTCTAGCATTAATTCTCTAACTGACTCTGGTAATAATGATCTTTCTTTCCTTAGCAATAATAAATATAAAAAGGATTTTTTTGCATCCAGCGCTTGCGCATGTATTGTTGGTAATGATTTTGATGCTCAAGATAGCAGTATTATACTACTTAGAACGGATAACCCATATCATTCATATAATAAAGCAATTGATTTATTTTACTCTCCGATAAAAAAAAGAGAGCCAAAAATTTGCCCCTCTGCTTATATTTCACCAAAAGCCAAGATTGGCACAGATTGCTACATTGGTCACAATGTGGTGATAGAAGATGATGTAGTAATTGGAAATAAATCCATAATCGAATCTGGAAGCTTTATTGACCAAGGAGTAGTTATTGGTAATAATGCACGAATTGACTCACATGTAACAATAGCTAATACAATAATTGGTAATGATGTAGTTATTTTATCAGGCGCAAGAATAGGTAATGACGGCTTCGGATTTTCAACAGAAAAAGGCGTACATAAAAAAATATATCATACTGGTAGGGTAATTATTGGTAATGATGTAGAAATTGGTGCTAATAGCTGCATTGATCGTGGATCAATGAATGATACAATCATAGAAGATATGTGTAGAATAGATAATTTAGTCCAGGTTGGGCATAATGTACGCGTTAAGCGCGGCGCAATATTAGTGTCACAAGTTGGAA
>JAHDBQ010000032.1 GCA_020630305.1 Alphaproteobacteria bacterium
TTTAGTACAGAAAATGAAAACAATTACCAAAGAAGATATAGCACAAAAATTACATAATAAATTAGGTTTTTCTGTTGCTATATGCGAAGAAATTGTCGATACTACTTTAAAAGGTATAGTTGAGATAGCAACTAGAAAAGAAAAACTGATGCTACATAAGTTTGGAGCTTGGCATGTTAAGCAAAAGAAAAGTAGGCCTGGATACAATATGCAGCTCAAAAAAACGGTAATGATCGAGCCAAGGTCTGTTCTGCGGTTTATGCCTTCAGTTATTTTAAAAAATAAAATTAATCAGAGCTAATGTTAAACAAGAAATATTTTTCAATTGCAGAAGTTGTGAAAATGACCAATCTACCAGCGCATAAGCTACGTTACATTGAAAAAACTGATCCAAAAATAAATATTTCACAAATTAGGGGGCGTAGATATTATAGCTCTAAAGATATTGAGCATATTAATAATATATATAGTTCAAATAAGATGCCTCTTGAAGATCTAGTTCAGAAAAAACTGGAGCCAGTAATAGCTAAGCAGCTTAACTTGCTTGAAAATACAAATCAAATTTCAAAGGCAGATGGTAAAGATCAGGGCATGGTGCTGAAAATAGACTCTCTCCTTAAGAAGCTTAATAAAATCAAAGAAATCGAAACTTAAAAGCGCCTAATATAAAGTAAAAATATTATACGACTGCGCTTAAGAAGCCCCTTGGGTTTTGAAAAATTATGCCGCTAGTAGGCGCGCTATCTCTGAGGAATATCATTTCACTAGCTATATTGCTCTGTTCTTAAAAGTTGCGTTATAACCCCTGAAACAAGTTTTATAATGACATAGGAGATGAAGAGAATTCTGTGATTAAAACTGGAACTCATACATCCTACGCATTTTGTCATCCCTGGCGCAGGTCCAGGATCTATACTTTACTTTCATCAATGCACTATGCTGAAAGGTTAGACTAGCCAAATAAATTCAGAATGAACCCTGGGGTGCGGCTGTGTATTGACCAAAATGTAAAATTCATTAGTTGAAATAAACTACGTTATCCTGGGCGTAGGTCCAGGATCTGAGCTTGTTTACAATCAGCTTTAAGATTATGGTAATTTACTATCATACTTTGCCAAATACCAAGCTTGCATTTGTTCCGCCAAATCCAAACGAATTAGAAAGTGCATAAGAAATTTTACGCTGTTGGCTTGTAAGTGGCACTAGATTTATTTTTGCTTCATCAATTGGATTATACAAATTTAGGGTAGGGGGCGCTATTTGGTCTCTTATTGCTAGTATCGAAAAAATAGCCTCGACACTTCCTGCCGCCCCAAGCAAGTGACCTATTGAACACTTCGTTGACGACATACATACTGAATCATTATCTGCCATTAATTTCTGAACAGAATCAAGCTCTACGGCGTCACCGACCTTTGTGGATGTACCATGCGCATTGACATAATCAATGCTTGTGGGTGTTAATTTTGCATCTTTCAAAGCATTCTCCATTGCTCTAAACGCGCCTCTGCCATTCGGTGCAGTCATATGATATGCATCACCAGTTAAGCCATAGCCGCACAATTCTGCATAAATTTTTGCTCCTCGTGCTTTAGCGTGATTATATTCTTCAAGCACAATAACTCCTGCACCTTCACCTATTACAAATCCAGCATGATCCTTGTCCCATGGGCGCGAGGCTGACTCTGGATCATCATTGAAGCATGTCGCTAATGCTTTTGCAGCCGTAAATCCAGCTACACCGACAGGAGTGACCGGGGCTTCCGCTCCACCTGCGATCATTACATCTGCATCGCCATATTTAATCATACGAGCTGCATCGCCAATAGAGTGAGCACCTGATGAGCATGCGGTAACTACGCCACTATTAGGGCCAGAAAATCCGTAATTGATAGAAATATGTCCAGCAATTAAATTAGTTAAGCACGAAGGTATAAAATAAGGGCTGATTCGTGGCTTTTCTGAGTTATGAAAATTAACTGAAGTTTCTTCGATAGTGCCGAGGCCGCCGATCCCAGAGCCAACCATAATACCTGTACGGTCTCTTGATTCTTGATCTTCTGGCGTCCAGCCACTATCTTCGATAGCTTCTTTTGCAGCTGCCATGGCAAAATGGATGAACTTATCCATTTTTCGCAGTTCTCTTGCTGGCATAACATCTTCTGCGTTGAAGTTATCAGCGCATGAGGCAATTTTACAGAGCAACTTATCAGTATTAAAACTAGATATTGTCTTCACTCCGCTTTTTCCATCTAAAATATTTTTCCAGGTTTTAGACGCGGTATTACCCAGTGATGTCACGGCTCCAAGGCCAGTTATTACTACTCTTCTTTGCATGATTATAACTTGTTTGTTAGTAAATAAATAATCGAAAGAATAAAGCATAGCAATCCTATTTGCAATGTTTTTTAGCCGAATCATAGCAAATTATGGAGCTTAATCATTTTTTTATGATTCTTTGGAGCCAGCAGGGGGCAGGGTGCTGATTTATTATTTTTATCGAAAAAACAGCTGGACTCTCTACAAGAAATCTATTCTGCAATATTAAGTAGTTCCACATCTCCGCCAAATGCTGTGGTATTGATTGTAGTGGTTCTTTCTGTCAGGAATCGCAGAAGATAGTGCGGCCCACCAGCTTTAAAGCCAGTTCCTGACTTATTTTCTCCGCCAAATGGTTGCGACTCAACTTTTGCTCCTGTAATAGAGCGATTAGCATAGATGTTACCAATTTTCATTTTTGATCTAATATACTCAATCTTTTCCTCGATTCTAGAGTGAATACCAAAAGTAAGGCCAAACCCACAATCATTAACTTCGTCAATAACATTATCCAGCTCAGATGATTTATATTTCGTTACATGTAATATGGGACCGAATTTTTCATCCTCTATGTCATTAATTGAATTCACCTCTATAATGTGCGGATAAAAATAATGCCCATCTTTATTACTGGAGTCCTGCGGGTGTTTATATATTGCAAAACCCTTCTCTTGCATATCTTTGATATGCTCCTCTAACATCTCCTTAGATTGGCTGTCGATCACTGGGCCAATATCATTACTGAAATCTGCAGTATCGCCAATTTTCAGTAAGCTCATAGCGCCTTTTATCATCTCTAGTAGTTCGTCGTAAATGTCTTCCTGAATGTATAGCACGCGGAGCGCAGAGCATCTTTGACCAGCTGAATAAAAAGCAGATGTAAGTACATCATCCGTCACCTGCTCAAGCAAAGCTGAACTGTCGACAATCATGGCGTTCTGCCCGCCGGTTTCGGCAATGAAAGGTACGATAACTGATTTGCGCATTGCCAGAGTGCTGTTTATAACCTGCGCTGTATGACATGAACCAGTAAACACAACTCCTGAAATTGCATCATCAGTAACTGCGTGCTTACCAATAGAACTACCGGATGCACAAAGTAAATGTAAAATGTTAGTTGGAATTCCTGCCTTATGCATTAATTTTATAGTGTAGCTAGCAGTTGCGGTTGTTTGCACAGCCGGTTTAGTCACCACCGCATTACCAGTAACAAGCGCTGCCACAATTTGCCCTGTGAAAATTGCAAATGGAAAATTCCATGGGCTTATGCACAGGAAAACTCCTCTTGCATGCATTGACAGCACATTGCTCTCTCCTGTTGGGCCAGGCAAGGTTTTTTCTTTCATGATTTTTTTTGCTTCACTTGCATAATACCTACAAAAATCAATAGCTTCTATAACTTCATTAACAGCATCAGAAATAGATTTTCCTGCTTCTTTTACAAGTAATCCATAAATTTCAAATTTATTTTCTTCAAATAAATCAGCAATTTTGTTTAATATTTTTGCTCTTTCGGATACTTTTAAAGCAGACCATTCTTCAAAGCCCTCAGCAGCGCATTTGATTGCAGCCTTAATTTCAGATTCAGTAGCATTGGTGACCGCTGAGATTTTTTCTGCTTTTTTTGCAGGGCAGAACATGTCTTGCTCATTTTTTTCTGTGATGATTTCTTTGCCGTTAATTATAGAACCAACCACGTGAACTTTATCAGCGTAGCTGTTTACTTTTTCTTGTAAATAATCATAGTTATTTTTTATATCTAAATCATATCCCATAGCATTCTTCCTGTTTTTATAAATATCTTCTGGCAAATTAATTGAATCTTCATTGCTAATTAATTTTAGCACCTTGTCGTTTAGATTGTAAACAATATCCTTCATATTAAGATCAGGCGCTCTTACTTTGCTAACAAAATTTGCTGAAGCTCCATTTTCTAATATTCTGCGCATTAAGTAAGCTAGCAAATCTTTAGTCGAGCCAACTGGCGCATAAATTCTAACATTTTTATATTTAATCAACTCTTCATGTAAAGCATTGCCCATGCCATATAATTTTTGGAACTCAAATGGTTTTTCACTGGCTATTTTTATAATTTGCGCTGCAGTTAGTGCATTATGTGTTGCAAATTGCGGATAGACATATTGATCATTAGCAAATAAATATTTTGCGCAAGCAAGGTAATTAAGGTCAGTATAATTTTTTTTGGTAAAGACCGGATATTGCTCTAGCCCAAGTTCTTGAGCGCGCTTTATTTCAGCGTCCCAATAAGCGCCTTTAACAAGGCGAATTTGAAGCATATGACCAAGATCTTTCGCAAGGGATATTATATATTTAACAGTCTGCAGAGCCTTTCTTTGGTAGGCTTGAACAACAAAGCCTATATTTCTAGTTGTTTTAAGATCAGGGTTCTTGAGTAGGTCGCTCAAGAAAAGCAGGTAAATATTACTGCGGCTATATTCTTCAGCGTCAAATGTAATGGTAACATTTGCTTCGGATGTTTTGTTAATTAGCGTAACTAGCTTCGGTATTAAATGTTTTTTTAAATCGGCCATTTTGGCAAGTTCGAATCTTGGGTGTAGTGATGTTAGCTTTACAGAAAGATTTGGCCTGCTAAATAAACCTTGATCATTTTGCACAAATGATTCCTTTATTAAATCAATGGCTAGTAAATATTCTTTATAATAAATCTCTGCTTGCTCCTGGGTTCTAGAAGATTCACCAAGCAGGTCAAAAGCAAATTTGTTTTTTGAGAATTTACTGCATTTCTTCAAAGCTTTTTCCATATTACTCGAGAATACAAATTCTTTACTTAAATACAAGATTGCGCCCCTGAGCGTCTTGATGAATAAAGCTTGACCAGATTTGTCTAAGAACCTTGCAATGGCTGAGTCTTTTCTTGTAGCGTCAGTAAATTTTCCTGAAAAATAAAGTCCAAATGAAGCAAAGATAGTTTGCAGCGAAGAAGTTTTTTTGAATAGAAACTTCCCCCAATCTTTATCCGATAATTTATCGCTGATTATTGCCACCCCTTCTTCGCTAGAGATGCTATATCTATTTAAAAAATCTTCAATTGAAAACTTGCTGCTAGAGCGAATCTTGTTTGTAAATTCTGTAGCTAGTTTCTGCGCTGAGTGATCCCCGGAGATATGCATTTTAGCTTCTCCCAGAATATTCTTCACAAGCTCAATCTCTGATATTGTATTATCAAAAAATAATTTATCTGTCATCCCATCCTTTCCTTATTTGTTCTTAGCTGTCTAATTTCCTCTCTTTATAACTCTGGCTAATTAAAACTCTTTTGCTGTTTAACTCATAACATTACTATAATTTTTATCATTTACTTTTAAAGAGCGATCTTTATAAAAATATAATCCAATTAAGCCAGCAATTGCAGTAGCAATAATATAATATGAGCTGTAAGTAATACTTCCTTTATTTTGAACAATTGACTCTATTATGTATGGTGCAGTTCCACCAAATACACTTGTTGCAATGTTATATGACACAGAAAGCGCAGTGTTCCTTACTTCAATTGGATAAAACTCAGCCTGCAGTGCAGGTTCTGGTGCTATATACATTGCAGCTAATATAGCAATTAACATTTGTGCAAATATTACATTTGTGAAATCACCATTTTCAAAGGTATTTAAGATTATTGGTGTGGTCGTAATTATCAATATTAAATTTATAAAAAATATCTTTCTTCTGCCTATTTTATCAGAAAGCCATCCTGCAAAAAATATTGTGAATATCATCAGGATATAACAAAAATTCACAAGCGCGCCTACTTCTATTTCATCAAAGCCGCGCTCCTCTTTTAAATATGTGATCAAATATATTGCCTCAAGATAAAATATAACCGAGCCCGCTGCGTTAATAAAAATAGACATTAGCATATCAAATGAATAGTATTTAAATGTCTTTTTAAGCGGTGATGAGGCAAGTTTGCCGGCATCTTGAGCATTGGAGAATAGCGGACTTTCTAATGTATGTTTTTTAATATACCTGCCAGCAAAATAAATTCCTATTCCTATGATGAATGGTAATCTCCAGGCCCAAGCATCAACTTGTTCTGGTGTGAATATTATTTTTATACTCCAGGAGGCTAAAGATCCTAGTAATATTCCAAGACAAATACTTGCCATAGAAATACTTCCGAAGAATCCTCTTTGATGTTTTGGTGCATGCTCAATCACAAAAGATACTGAACCAGTCAGTGCTCCTCCCATAGAAAGGCCTTGCAGCATGCGCATTAGCATCATTAGCCCTGTGGCATATATACCCCAACTTTCGTAAGTTGGTAAGAAACCTAGAGCTGCAGTTGGAATTGCCATACAAGTAATAGAACTGCTGAGAGCAATTTTTCTACCGAACTTATCGCCAATTATGCCAAAGAATATTCCTCCTATTGGGCGCATCAAATAGCCAAGAGCGAACACCATAAAAGCTTGTAATATCTCTACTTTAGGGTCTCCGGATGGAAAAAATTTTGCTCCTATAAGTGGTGCGAAGTGGCCAAATAACGCATAGTCGTACCATTCAAAGGTGTTAGCCACCCCGCTAGTAAATACCAATTTCTTTTTATTCATACGCTAAATGCTCACTATTTAATTTATGCTTTCTAGTGATAATAATTGTATGCTTTTAAATTGCTTGAGTCAATGATTTAATTTACTGAGCCGAAAACAATAAAATTTACACGCAACTTTTCTTAAGATTCTTTTTTCTCAGAATATATTATAAATAAAGTTGATGGTATAACTATCAGAGCCCCAAACCACGCGGTATTATTTGGTTTCAAATATTATATAGGCAATGAATGCAGAAATAATTAATATATCTGTACGGTGCAAGTGCGGTTGCATCTATTAATGCAAAGGCCTTAAGCAGGCAGAATAAGATTAAGTTTGCTCCTGCGCCCAGAGTAAATAATAATAACAGCTCCTGCGAGTTTGGCGTTTGCCAGTAATATGCAGCAAAAGGTAGCGCAAATAATGCAGTTATTATGGCCGAATAAAACAACATACTTATCATTGTTTCTTCTATTACAAATTTTTTATTTATGATATCTAATGTTGCAAATAATATAGCGCTAAATATCAGTACTAAAGATTGTGGGTTGAAACCAGATGATGTTGGGTTTATTGTTACAATCAGCCCGGCAAAAACTAATATAGTAACTACCCATCTTTGCCATATAACTTGCTCCTGCAGGAAAAATACTCCAAGTATCAGAACAAATATAGGGATTGTAAATGTAATTATCGTGGCAGTTGTTACTTGCACAATAGATAAACCATAAGTCCAGCCAGAGATCCCGAGGAATAAAATAAGCCCCCTGAAGAAATGAATCATAGGTCTGCTGGTTTTCAAGCAAGAGCTCCCTTTATACATAATAAATGGCATTAGAGTAAACGTACCGAATAAGAATCTAAAGAAAGTGATTTCGTAAGATCCAAGCCTGTTACCAAGATATTTCGTTATGACGTCGTTAATGGAGCTGATTAAAAGACTTAGCATAAACCATAGTACGCCCTTTAGATATATATTTAGTGATTGATTCATTTGTTTTTTTAGCTTGAGAATTAATTTAAATTGTTGCTATTGATAATTTCGTTTCAGCACATCAAAATACAGCATAATGTATTTTTTGCAAAGAATTATTTAATTTAAGGAAAAAAATTTAAAATGATTCTTGGTGTTGTTAGTGACTAAA
>JAHDBQ010000033.1 GCA_020630305.1 Alphaproteobacteria bacterium
AACTGGAAAAAGGGAAAAAAAGGGAAAAAAAGGGGAATAAAGGGGAAAAAGAAGAACTGCGTGATATAGAAAATTATATAGAAAAATGCGAAGAAAAGATTGAAAGCCTTGACAAGCAATTAGAAAAAGGAGGCTTATCTGCAGAAGAAATCAAAAAGCTGGAAGATTTAAAGCAGGAATTTTATTCTAATAGAGACGGTTTGGAGGCTGAACTAAAAGATATAGCGAAACAAATTTTAGATAGACCGAAGCAAATGTCAGCGCCCGCTAATAAAGAAAAAAAGCCAGAGCTAAATGACTATATTAAAGAGGAGTCTAGCTACCTTAGCGAAGATGAGCAGGAGCAAGATTTATCTGCAGAAAATATCATGAAAACTGCAAATTTTATAGCAACACCAGAAGAAAAGAAGCAGATGCAGCAGATGAATGAAGCAATTAAAGTAAAATCTGCAGAGCTTTCTGCTAAGAGTGCTGGATTAACAATGAATAATTTACCTGATGAGAAAAAGAAGGAGCTGGATGAATTATCTGACGAACTAATTGGATTAAAAGAAAAACAAGAGAAGTTTGCAAGCGCAATTGTTGATTCGGCTGAATCAGAACTTTCAGTTGATGAACAAGAAGTCCCAGATAAAGAAAATGAACAGCAGCAAGCTTTTTCTGATCTGGGTGATGATACTTCTGTATTTTCGGTCAGTGAAAGTGAAGAAGAGCGTATCGAAGAGAGGCTGGCTGATAAATTAGATGCATCAGGCGCTAGTGAAAAAGAGTTTACAGGGCTTGAAGAAGATCAAGTTGAGGTTAAAAAGCCTAACTACCGTAATATGAGAGATCAAGTTGCTGCTAACAAAGCTCTTGTAGAAGAAGAGAAAGTTTCTGCAGAACTTGATAGCGACACTTCTGAGTTCTCTATGAGTGCGAGTGAAGAAGTCAGAGCGGAAGAGAGGGTGGCCGCAAAGGAGGGGGCCAAAGAAGTGGAGAAGAAGAAGTTCCAAGATATTCGTAAAAATAAAAAGAAGATGGCTGAGGAGAGTTTAGAAAAAAGTAAACTTGAGGACAGTATCGATATTAATAATATCAACTCCCAGTTACAAAATTTTTCTTCTCAAGGAGGTGAAGTGAAATCTGAAGAGCAAGTTGATATTTCTGAGTCAAGACAGCAAGAATCACAAAATGAAGAAATGAAGTCCGAAGTTTTGGAAGTTAAGGGTAGTGTATCTAGTGAAGAAAAAGATAATTTAGCTTCAAATGGAAAGGAAATAGATAGCAATCAGACAAGTGCAAAAGACCAAGATCTGAAGAAAAAATTAAGTATGAAATATGATAAAATATATAATAAATTCTTTTCAATATTCAGAACAAAAAAATCAATTATACGTCAAGCTGCCAGAGCTGTTGCTAAAGAAACTGGATCTAACAAAGATAGATTAAAAGAGGTTCTTACAAATACAATTAATCAAAGGATGCGAGATCCATTGATTAAAGCTTACGATAGGCTTGCTAAATCTTTAATTGGCCGTATATTTATGACTGAAGATCAACGAAAAAACAGAGTCGTAAAGAAAGTAACAGGAAATAAAGAAAAAAACCCAAAATTAATTGGCTATTTGTCCGCTGTATTAAATGGTAGAAAAAGCGGTGTTGAGGTGAGTCAGAAAACTTATGGCATTGATATTTCAGCATATCTGGAAAGAGGTTCTAGAGTTGTTTTAAAAAGCCGATCTCAGGCAAAAAAAGCAAGTCAACCCAAATCTAGCTTTAAGGGTAAAGAGAGTTTTAGATCAAAGGTTAGTGCTGACAGAGATGAAAAAAAATTCATGCGCAAATAAAAGATAGATAGAGCTCAGCGTGTCTATATTTATTATTTTGATTCACAAAAAGATAATTGCATAATTTTCTTGCTTTAAGTATAGTCTTGATTAGTTAACAACTTAAAATAGACTAACGAGGTGAGGTAAGAAAATGAAAGAAAAGGAATTATCAGTGCTAGAAGGGCTTCTTTTGGATTCAGTTAGAAATAATAATATTGAAGCTGCTTGTGGCATGATTTTTGAATTTCCTGTTGATGTAAATAAAGCTCTTGACATTGAAGGTAATACGGCGCTGCATATAGCATCTGAAAAAGGATACCCTAGTATGGTAAAGTTTTTAGTTAATCAAGGTGCAAATCCTTTGGCTAAAAATAATGCACAGCAGACGCCGCTAGATAAAGCCCGTACTTTGCAAAAAAAGATAACAGGCGGCCATATGAATAATATAGATAAATTAATGAAAATAGCTGGAATTTTGAATGCAGCTAACGATAGCTATACTGAAGAGAAATTGCTGTTCAAGGAAGCCTTAGATATCACGCCTAGAGAAAACGGATATGATGAGGTATTGCTTGGTAAGGGTGCTGAGTGCGGTGCTAATGATGGTGATTTAGAATAAGCATTTAAACTGCTGCATGCTATCGCTTGGATAAACGGTTGTGATATGATTTTTTTATGCATATTTTTTTGTTAAAAGACACTTTGGATTCTTGATGTTAAAAATCTAATGAAAAACTCTGTAAATTATGAATAATTATCTTGCATAAAATAAAGAAATCAATTAATCTTGAAGCGATCAAAAAATAATTATTTTACGTGGGGTTAAGCGTGAGCGAATCAGAAATAAAAAACCTATTACCTATAAATATTGAAGATGAAATGAAAAGTTCCTACATGGATTACGCTATGAGTGTAATTGTAAGTAGGGCGATACCTGATGTTCGTGATGGCTTGAAGCCTGTACATCGCCGCATTTTATATTCAATGCATGAGGGAGGGTATATTAGCTCGAAGCCTCATAGAAAATCGGCAAGAATTGTTGGTGATGTAATCGGTAAGTACCACCCGCATGGCGACTCTGCAGTTTATGATTCATTAGTTAGAATGGCGCAGGATTTCTCACTTCGCGCGCCCTTAGTTGATGGTCAAGGTAACTTTGGTTCTATGGATGGTGACTCCGCAGCGGCGATGAGGTACACCGAGTCTCGTTTAACTAAAATTTCCCATACATTACTTGAAGATATTGATAAGGAAACTGTAGATTTTCAAAGCAACTATGATGGCTCAGAGAGTGAGCCAACGGTTATTCCTGCAATGTTCCCAAATTTGCTGGTGAATGGTACTGGTGGTATTGCTGTTGGTATGGCAACTAACATCCCTCCGCACAATTTGGGTGAGGTTATTGACGCTGCTTGCGCATATGTTGACAATAACGACATCGAACTCACTGAGCTGATCGAGCATGTTAAGGGGCCTGATTTTCCAACTGGTGGAACTATTCTTGGCAGCCATGGTATAAATTCAGCATATTTAACTGGTCGTGGCAGTATCATGTTCCGCGGTAAATGCGATATTGAAGACCATAACGGCAAGGAAGTAATTGTTGTTAAAGAAATGCCTTATATGGTCAATAAAGCTAAGCTTGTAGAAAAAATTGCTGAGCTGGTAAGGGATAAAAGAATTGAAGGAATTAGTGATCTTCGCGACGAGTCTAACAAAGACGGAGTGCGCGTAGTTGTTGAAGTTAAAAGAGATGCGGTTGCAGATGTGGTGCTGAATCAGATTTATAGCTACACTCAGCTGCGTACAAGCTTTGGTGTTATAATGCTTGCGCTTGATAATGGCGCGCCAAAAATCATGAACCTGAAAGAGGTGATCAGTGCATTTGTTCGCTTCCGCGAGGTTGTGATCACCAGAAGAACTATCTTCTTACTTAATAAGGCCCGCGACAAGGCGCATATTTTGCTTGGGGTGAGAATCGCTGTTAATAATATTGACGAAGTAATTAGAATCATCCGCGGCGCTGCTAACCCGGCTGTTGCTAAGGAAGAATTAATGGCCAAAGATTGGGATTGTTCTTCGATTATCTCGTTAATTAAATTGGTTGATGATAAGGCTAATATAAAAGATAATGGAACGATTCATCTTTCTGAAGTTCAAGCAAAATCTATCCTAGAAATGCGTCTGCAACGCCTTACAGCTATGGAAAAAGACAAGCTAGAAAAAGACCTTGAAGAACTCACAAAAGAAATAACTGAATATGTAGATATACTTGCTACACGTTCAAAGCTTCTTGGTATACTGAAAGACGAACTTTCTCTTGTAAAAGAAAATTTTGCAACTCCAAGAAAAACAGACATTGTAGAAGGGAATTTTGATCAGGATATCGAAGATCTAATACAGCGTGAAGATATGGTTGTTACAATCACTCATGGTGGATATATTAAAAGAGTTCCGCTGGCTACGTATCGCGCTCAAAGAAGAGGAGGGAAGGGCAGATCTGGCCTTTCAATGCGCGATGAGGACATCACAACGCAGCTATTTGTTGGTAATACTCATACTCCGCTTTTATTCTTTACTAACGCTGGGCAGGTATATAGTCTTAAATTATATAAATTACCACTTGGTAACCCGCAAAGTAAAGGGCGCCCAATTGTAAATATTTTGCCTTTGCAAAATGGTGAGAAAATTACTGATGTAATGCCAATGCCAGAAGATAAAGATGAATGGGATAATATGCATATTATGTTCACAACTGCCAAAGGTAACATCAGGCGTAATGACCTTTCTAGCTTTAAAAAGATTCAATCAAATGGTAAGATTGCCATTAGAATGGATGAAGATGATAGTCTAGTGAATGTTCTGCCTTGTACCGAAAATGACCATGTGCTCTTGGCTAGTAAGCACGGTAAGGCGATCAGATTCCCGGTTAATGCGATTAGGGTGTTTAAAAGTAGAACGTCTGACGGTGTGCGCGGCATGAAGCTTGCAAGCGGTGATCAGGTGATTTCAATGACCATCCTGCACGGTATTAAATCCACAATTGAAGAGCGCGAGGCATATCTTTCAATTCCATTTGATTCGCGCATAGCAATAGCAGGTGGTGACCATGAATTCACGCCAGAGCAATTTGATGTTTCGCTGCCAAAAGAACAGATAATTCAAATGGCTGATGCGGAAGAGTTCATTCTTACTGTTTCAGAAAATGGCTATGGCAAGAGAACTTCAGCCTATCATTACCGTATAACTAACCGCGGCGGTAGCGGTATTGTTAATATGGTTCTGTCTGATAAAACCGGCAAGGTGGTAGCTTCGATGCCTGCTAACATGAATGATGAACTAATGCTTATTACTAATACTGGTAAATTAATCAGATGTAAGCTTGATAGCGTGCGTGTGACTGGAAGAAGTACAAGCGGCGTTATTTTATTCAAGACCGAGAAAAAAGAAAACGTGGTTTCAGCTTCGCTAATTGCCGAGAGCTCTGAAGAAGATGAAGTCTCTGATGAGGATGGAAATGAGGAAGCTGTAGCAGAAAGCCTTGATGGCCCAGCGCAAGGCGAGGCTAATATAGACTCTGGTACTGATTCTGATAATGGGAGCGAGTAGATAGATTTTTCAGCGTTAGAGCTTATAATGGTCTAGGCTTTGTGAATGATATGTTAATGAGGGGCTTGATCCGGAATCTCATTGCACTTGACACGATATACTATGTTGAAAGGCTTTTGAGGTCCATCAGTTGAATTCAGTATGACATAGGTTTGAAGGCAGGTTACTGTAAAAATTGAAACTTCTAACTTGCATCTATCTCTATCATCCAGGGCTTGATCCGGACCCCTTCCTCGAGCAACTTCATTCCGGACTTGATCCAGAATCTCATTACATAGCTGCGCTGTGCTATGCTGAAGGGGTGCTGAGATTCTGAAAAAATTTTAGGATGACACCCGAGGGCGCGGTAAGATCCGTTGTTGAAATTAGAATTCTGTGGATTAAACAAAAGATGTCACTGGCGGACCTTGATTCGGAATCCCTCATTATACTTGCAATGTTGTACTATGCTAAAAGGTTACTAGAGATCCTGGAAAAATTTTAGGATGACATCCGGGGGTGTGGAAAGATTGATTTTAAGATGATACGCCATTGGTCCGACAAATGACGTCATTCCGGGCCCCGACCTGGAATCTCATTATACTTGCCAGGAAGTGCTATGCTAAAAGGTTACTAGAGATCCTGAAATAAATTCAGGATGACGTCATTCTTAGGTAAGTATTTGCCTAAAGTGTAAAACTCGCAGGGCTAAGCAAACTCTGTCATTCCGGGCCCCGACCTGGAATCTCATTATACTTGCCAGGAAGTGCTATGCTAAAAGGTTGCTAGAGATTCTAAAAAAATTTCAGGATGACATAGGTTTGAGGCCAGGCTGGTGGTCAAAATTAAAGCTCATTGCCTCAAATGCTTTATATCACTGGCGGGATTGACCTAGAATCTCTACTTTGCGTGCAAATTATTTCTTTGCAAACATAACGTGCTATTTTTTATTGTTCAGTTCCCATAATTTTGCATATTTGCAGTAACTATAATATGCGACCTGCATACTTATTATAAGCCCTGCAGATCCGTTTAAGAAGTTTCGTTTTAAGAAATAAGACTTCAAGAAAGTAAATGGAAAAACTAATAAAAGCTTTACAAAGCCAATGTTTTTACCTTTATTAAATTTTTCTTCTGCGCGCAGCTGGCTGTACTTATTTTGCTTAGCAATCAGCTCTGACAAAGATATATTTGGGTGATGATATATCGGCGCGGTAACTTTCTTTACGCGCCCCTTAATTTTAATTGATTCATGAACTAGCTTGCTTTCATATGAGCCGCAATCTTTCTTGAAGCATCTGATTTTAGAATTAAAGAAAGTATATTTACTGGGCTTTTTCCCTAGCATGTCTTCAATCATCGGAGACTCAAGGGCAACATACTCAGATTGTAACATAGCGCTCTTTATTTCGTCTTTCAGCTCCAAAGAAATTTCCTCATCAGCATCTAAATTAACAACCCATTCGTTGCTGCATTTGTTTAAAGCAAACGCCTTTTGCCCTGCAAAGCCAAGCCATTCCTGATGAAAAATTTTGCAATTATCATATTTCTTGGCAATTTCTAGAGTGTTGTCTGTGCTTCCTGAATCAACAAGAATAACCTCATAAAACTCCTGAACGCTATCTAGCATCTGCCTGATATTTTCTTCTTCGTTTAATGTGATTACATAAACGCTTGCATTTATTTTATTAGAAACGATAGCGACCTCTACTTAGCATTACATAAAATTGTAGCATGTCCATTTTTCCATTAACACTTAGGCGCGGAATGTTAAATGGCTTTTGCTTATTGAATAAATTTATTTGCTTTTTAGTGGTAAGAGCAGAGTTGAAACCTGCATCTTTCACAAGCTGTACATCTTTCTGATCATACCTGCCAAAAGGGTAAGCAAAGCTCTGGCACTTCGCTCCTGTTAACTTCTCTACAACATTCTTTGATTCAATAATCTCTTGCCTTGCGGTTTCCTTATCAGAATTTTTAAGGTTGACATGAGTCATCGTATGCGCACCAAATTCAATTATTCCAGATTCCTGCATTTCTTTTATCTGGACTGAATTTAGTTTCTTAATATCCTTGATGTTTGGCGCCAGATAAATAGTCGCACATACATTATGTTTTCTTAAGATAGGAAACATTTCCGTGTAATTATTTTCAAAACCGTCATCAAAAGTTAGAGCAACTTTTTTCCTTGTATCTCTTGAAGTGATCAAATTTGATATGGTGACGAATTTAAGCCTTTTCTTTTTTAAGTAAATTATTTGCTTTTCAAATACATCTGGAGTTATATTCATACCATCTGGCGTGCTATTTTCTACAGAATGATACATCAAAATTCTTGGGTAAGACCAAGAAACAGGCAGTCTCCATAGCTGGTATTTTAGCAAAAACAATATTAATAAAATTGATGGTATAATATAAATCATATTTGCAATATCGATTCGTAAATTATAAGATTCTAAGGAGATTACTACATCAATATTATTATGTCAATTTTATATGT
>JAHDBQ010000034.1:0-4897 GCA_020630305.1 Alphaproteobacteria bacterium
AAGAGAAACATCTGAAATGAGTGAGAAATCAGAGAAAAAGCTAAAGAAATATTTAGCAGATTTTGTTGCCGAGTTTATTAAGGAAAACAAGAAAGGGTAGCAAAAATGTCTGGTTTAAAACAACTAAGAAACAGAGTAAAAAGCATAAAGTCGACGCAGAAGATTACCAAGGCGATGCATGTTGTTGCAGCCGCCAAGCTAAAAAAGGTAAAAGATAAGGCGGCTAATTTAAATGATTACTCGATGGTTTTAGCGGGCATTATGCGCGATATTTTTAAAAAAGATAGCTTTATGCAAATGCCGGAGAAAGACCATAAATTCTTCAGCAATGATTTAAAGGAAATGACTCATCTGCTTATAGTTCTTACTTCCGAGCGCGGTCTTTGTGGTAGTTATAATAGCTCAATTGTTAGGAAAGTTAAATTGGATATTAAAAAGCTAGAGAAAGCAGGCAGGGACTATAAGTTGCTGGTTGTTGGCAAGAAAGGAATTGATGCGCTTTCTGATTATAGCGACAAAATAATTGAGGCGCATAATATTAGTAAAGATAATTACGAGGCAGTAGCAAGAGGCCTTAAAAATAGTCTGATTAAAATGGTGGAAGAGGCAGAAGTGGGTGCTTGTTATATGTATTATAATAAGTTCAAAAATGCCATGACTCAAATCATGACTAAGGATCAGATTCTGCCTGTTGAAAATGACATTGACGAACAAGAGGAAGAAAATACCCTGCTCCAGAAAAATACTGAAAGAGGCGAGTCCAAGGTGGCCGAGGAAACTAGTTATAAAACTGATTTCGAATATGAGGGCAAAGATATTGTTCATAACGTAATTAATTTATATATTAATGGTCAAATAAAATATGGGCTATTGCAAAGCAGAGCAAGCGAGGAAGGCGCAAGAATGACGGCTATGGATAATGCAACCAGAAATGCAGGTGACTTAATTGACAAATTAACGCTGCAGCTAAATAGGTCAAGACAGGCGATTATTACCACCGAACTTACAGAGATTATTTCAGGAGCGGAAGCTTTATAAAAACTAAAAAAGAGAATAAAAATGACTAATATAAAAGGTAAAATTACTCAGATTATTTCAGCGATTGTAGATGTTAAATTCAGCGCGTCAGAGCAGCTGCCAAATATTCAAAATGCACTCGAGTATATAGATAAAGAGGGTAATCGCCTAGTGATGGAAGTTGCACAGCATATAGGAGATAGTACTGTTCGCTGCGTGGCGATGGATTCCACAGACGGTTTAGTTAGAGGTCTTGAAGTATCAGATACTGGCAAGCCTATTACTATTCCGGTTGGCAAGGCCACTCTTGGACGTATTATGAATGTGATTGGAGAGCCGGTTGACGAACAAGGGCCGATTAAATCTGATGATCATGAATCTATTTACCGCGATGCTCCAAGCTTTGAAGAGCAGTCAACTGAAAGAAGTATTCTAGTAACAGGCATTAAAGTTGTGGATCTTTTGGCGCCTTATGCTAAAGGTGGTAAGATTGGCTTATTTGGGGGTGCCGGAGTTGGTAAAACAGTTATTATCATGGAACTGATTAATAACGTCGCAAAAGCACATGGTGGATATACCGCTTTTGCTGGTGTTGGTGAGAGAACCAGAGAGGGTAATGATTTGTATCATGAGATGATAGAATCCGGCGTGATTAATCCAGAGAAATTAGACGAGTCCAAGGTGGCTCTTGTTTATGGCCAGATGAATGAACCTCCTGGCGCGCGTGCGAAAGTTGCTTTAACTGGCCTGACTATTGCTGAGCATTTCCGCGATCTTGATGGCGGTCAGGATGTTTTATTCTTTGTTGATAATATTTTTAGATTCACTCAGGCAGGCTCTGAGGTATCTGCAACTCTAGGGCGTATACCATCTGCTGTTGGCTATCAGCCAACGCTGGCAACTGATATGGGTGAGCTTCAGGAGCGTATTACATCCACAAAGAGTGGTTCGATCACTTCTGTGCAGGCAATTTATGTACCAGCGGATGACCTCACCGACCCTGCTCCTGCTACATCTTTTACGCATCTTGATGCCACTACGGTGCTTAGTCGTCAGATTGCTGAGCTAGGTATTTATCCGGCCGTTGATCCGCTAGATAGTAACTCGCAGATGCTAGATCCTGATATTTTAGGCAAGGAACATTACAACGTAGCAAGAGAAGTGCAAAAAGTTCTGCAAACATACAAATCTTTGCAAGATATTATCGCGATTCTTGGTATGGATGAACTCTCTGAAGAAGATAAGCTAATAGTTAGCAGAGCTCGTAAAATCCAGCGTTTCTTATCGCAGCCATTCCATGTAGCTGAAGTATTCACCGGAATTAAAGGAAAATTTGTAGATCTGAAAGATACAATAGCAGGATTCAAGGGCTTGATTGAGGGTAAATATGATGATTTACCAGAAAATGCTTTTTATATGGTAGGCACGATAGAAGAAGCAATAGAGAAGGCTAAATCTATGAAAAAGCAAGAAGCGTAAGAGTTACTTATGAATAATAAAACGCTAAATTTTAAAATTATCTTGCCATCGGAAATCATCGTAGAGAAAGAGTCTGAGATGGTGAATTTATGCGCAGCAAACGGCATTCTTGGTGTACTGCCTGATCATGCTGACTTGGTAGTCAGTCTTGATATTGGAGTTGTTTCTGCTTTTTCAAGTAACCAAGAGACAAAATATTTTATATATTCTGGAATTGCCTCAATCAATAATAATAAAGTAGAAATCGTTACTGAATTTGCTGCCGATTTGCAAAATATAAATAAACAGTCTATAATAGATATGCTTGAAAAAATAAAAGAAGAGATAAAAGCAAATTCAGATAATGAAGAATTCGTAGCCTTGCATAACTCAAAGCTGGCTCACTATCAAGCTCTTGCTGATATCTTATAATTATGGTAAATAAATGAATGAATGTACGCGCCGCATAGAATTTGATGCTGGTCACAGAGTGATTGGTCATGCTAATAAATGCAAATATTTGCATGGACATCGATATGTTTTAGAAGTTACAGCGGTAACTAAAGAGCTCGATGAACTTGGTATGGTAGTTGATTTTGGCGAACTGAAAACGGTTGTAAAAAAATGGATAGATGATAATTTAGATCATAATGTGATTCTGCACGAGCAAGATAAAGAGCTTGGAAAGCTAATAGCTGAGCAGACTGGACAGAAGATTTACTATTTAAAATCAAATCCTACTGCAGAAAACATTGCATTACATATAAAATCAGATATTATACCTATATTGTTTTCTGAAAAGTCTTTTGAAATATCGAAGCTGAGGCTCTATGAAACGCCTAATGCGTATGTAGATGTGTAGTAGTTATTATGGGATATTGTTTAGTAGTAACCACTACAGATAAAAAAGACATAGCAAAACTAATTGCTAAGAAATTAGTGCAGAAGAAACTCGCCGCATGCGTGCAAATTAATGAGGTGGAAAGTTTCTTTGAATATGAGGAGGAATTTGAAAACGCAAACGAATTTCGCTTGAGTATAAAGGCGAAGGCAGATAATTATAGTAAAATTGAGCACGCAATAAAAGAAATACATAATTATCAGTTGCCTCAGATAATAAAGCTGGATATTACTGGCGGGTCCAAAGAATTTTTAAATTGGATCGAAAACGCATAAATTATAAGAAGTAATATCTACTTAAAGAAGAAAATTACAGGAGTGTATATGAATTTAAAATTATGGCAGAAAGTATTAATTGGTTTGATAAGCGGTGTTTTATTTGGTCATTATATTCCGCAACATGTTAGCTACATAAAACCAATTGGCACAATATTCATGCGCCTGATATATATGGTGATTGTGCCTTTATTGTTTTTTACTCTGGTTGCTGGTATAACCGGAATGAGAGACCCAAGCTCGGTTGGTAGAATTGCTAGAAAATCAGTCCTTGCTTATATGGGCACCACCTGCTTTGCAGTTATTTTTGGCCTTGGCGTTGGAACAATCTTGCAGCCAGGTAAAGGAACAGTACTACATCTCAATGATGCAAAAACATCATCTGCCCATCATGGCGATGGCGCGTATAATTTAAATCACTGCGATGCTCAGCAAGATATTGCAAATACTGACACTATAAATTTAATAAATTGTTCGGTAGAGCCTACGAAATCCTCTTTTAGCTTAGTGGATTATTTAATCAATATCGTTCCAAATAATGTTTTTGAAGCATTTAGTAATTCTGCTGTTTTGCAGGTTGTGTTCTTTTCAATATTTACTGGTATCATGATAAATGGTATGGGCTCTTCGGCTGACCCAATAAGAGATATTGTAAATGCTGGATCAAAATTGGTGCTTAAAATGATTGGCGTAGTAGTGCAGATGTCGCCATATGCTGCATTCTCGCTAACTGCTTTTGTAGTAGCAAGAGAAGGTCTTGGCGTGATTAATACCTTAGCTAGCTTATTCGGTGCATTGATTTTGGCCTTTGTTTTGCAATATATAATTTTCGGATTAATTATACTTATTTTTGGTAGAATATCGCCAATACCTTTCTTCAAAAAAAGTATCGAATATCAGATGATTGCACTTTCTACAGGTAGTAGTAAAGCTAGTCTTGCAACTACAATGAAAGTGTGCAGAGAAAGACTTGGTGTTTCTGAGTCTAGCACGTCGTTCGTGCTGCCGCTTGGGGCATCTATGAATATGAATGGGCTTTCTATTAAACTTGGTATGTGCGCTTTGTTTTTTGCACAAGTATACGGCGTAGAGCTTAGTTTTGTGAATTACTTGGTGATTATATTAGTTGGTACAATTGGGTCCATCGGCGGGGCTGGGATACCTGGCGCATTCATCATGATGCTACCTGTTCTTTTAACATCAGTTGATTTACCAATTGAAGGCGTTGCGCTGCTGGTTGGAATCG
>JAHDBQ010000034.1:4907-7728 GCA_020630305.1 Alphaproteobacteria bacterium
CGATAGAGTGCTAGATTTGCTAAGTACTACAATAAATATAACCGGTGATGCAACAATTACCTTGGTAATTGACAGTAGTGAGGGTACACTGGATAAGGAAATGTATAACTCTGATATATAAATCGTGATTACAAATATGGGGATCAATAATTCTTTATTAAAACTCTTTAAAAAAGGCACTATTTTGCTTACAGCAAAGTGCCTTTTGATAGCTTGCCTTTTTATACAAAATACAAATGCAGCTAACATAGAAGAAATCATTAAAGATTCAGAAGAGAAGGCAAAAGAATTGCCTAGCGCTGCCACGCGGACCCAGGAAGTAGTGAATCCTTATGCAGCTGCAACGGACAACATGAAAACAGGTGTCCCAAGAACTAATATTCCTAATTCAAAAGCTTCTAAAAAAACAGATGCCACGCTGAATAGCGCAGAATCAAATATCTCGGATACTAAAAAAGAAGATCTTTCTGCTGCGCTACCTGGTTCAGGGAGTTCAGATGTAAATAAAGCAAAGACTGAACTAGAAGATCCATATGCGGAAGAAATGGATGAAGATGTAGCAAGTAACAACACAATATTCTGATCAGCAAGATAAAGAAACTAAGGGCTCAAATAATGCTGCAGCTGATTCAGAAGATGCTGACCCATATGCTGCCCAACTAGAGCTGGAAGAGGCTGAAAATAACAGTTCAACTCCAGCGCAAGATGCGGATAACACTTCAAACTCTGAGATCATAGGAAAGACTGATGGTAGTAAAGAAGAAGCTATAAAAGGCGATGCAAATTCAGATGACGATGCTTCAACAGATGCTGCTGCTTCGCAGGTTGAAAACAAGCAACAAGCTGGTAAGGATACATCGCAAGAAAATGTTTCTGCAGTAGAAGCAGAGCAAAAAGCAGATGGTGCAAATATTAGCGAGCCAAAAACAGATTCATCTTCTGATGATAAAAACAGCGAGATTCAAAAAGAGTCAGCACCTGCCAATGGCTCTATTTCTAATAAAAAAGTAAACAATAGTGCAGCCAGCAGTGAACAGAGCAAGACTGATTCTGCTAGTCCTGAAGAAAATTTACCTGAAATAAATAAAGAAGAAGAGCTGGCGGAGAAAGTTCTTGATGAGTTATATGTTGATGTACCTGGCGGATCTAAAAAACCATATATTAACAGAGATACAGATGTAATACGTGTTGCTTCTGGTAGCTTGCTTAGCGGATATTATAATGTAGGATTACGCATCTGTAGATATATTTCTAAAGCTAATGATGGAATAAAATGCGAAGTAGTGCCGACTACAGGTTCTGTAGAAAATTTAGAATTGCTTCGTGCCGGTCAAGTAGATTTTGCCTTTGCACTTTCTACTATAGCTATAGATGCATATAACGCGAAAGATCGATTCTCTAAGAAAGAGCCACTAAAGGAAATGAGTCAGCTACTTAGGTTGGGAGATGAAGCCTTTACTGTAATAGTGCGCGAGGATAGCGGTATTAAATCATTTGCTGATTTAGAAGGAAAAAAAATTTCAAACGGTCCACCGCCGTCTGACAGCAGCACAATATATGATGAGTTAGTGCGTAATTATAATTTTTCATATTCCCCAGAGGATATTGAGATATTTCATGAATCATATGCAAAATCATTTTGTAATGGAGATGTTGATGCTGTAATACTGGTTACTGAGCATCCAAATGCGCTAGTAAATCTAATTACTAATTCTTGCAAATCAGATTATTTGAGCATTGAAGATGAAAAAATCGATTTGTTGTTGAAAAAACATTCAGGATTTCATAAAGTAGTATTAAAGGCTGAAGAATATCCTGGTTTGAAGCATGATCAGCAAACTGTTGCCACTTCAGGAATTTTTGTGGTTAGCAATAAAGTTGATAAAAAAATTGTGGCTAATTTTTTAGACTACTTTG
This sequence comes from Alphaproteobacteria bacterium, assembly GCA_020630305.1. GTDB lineage: Bacteria > Pseudomonadota > Alphaproteobacteria > Rickettsiales > Rickettsiaceae > Megaera_A. Next base: position 6,825 of record JAHDBQ010000034.1, read on the forward strand.
ATTTGAGAATAGCTCGTTTTAAGGCGTCTGATCCGGCGCTTTATAACCTGCCGGACGATCATTTTAAAAGTGGTTTCATTTTGCCTGAGTTTAAAAAAGAAGAAAATACAGAAGATAAGAAATAAACATTATGCTTAAAAATATTGTAATACCTGTCGATTTAGCTGAGAAAACATCTATAGAAGCTGTTTTGGCTCCAGCAATTAATTTTGTTAGTGCGTTTGACTCAAAAATACATCTAGTGCATATTCTGCCTGATTTTGGCCTGAGATTAATAGAAGATTATTTGCCAAGAAATTGGTTCAACGACCAAAAGCAAAAATGTAAAAAGCAACTTGATGAGATCGTAAAAAAATATGTTCCTGAGAATATAGATGTTGAGTATTATATTGGCAAAGGCCCTGTATATGATCAGGTGATAAATTATTGTAATGAAATTGAGGCTGACTTAATTATCATGGCAGCAGTTAGGGACCAACATAAAGATTATATGCTTGGACCAAATGCATCTAAAATAGTACGTCACTCTGCAGTTTCTGTATTAGTAATACGCGACTAGATTTTTTTATACAGATCATGTTTTTCCCGCCCGTGCGTGGGTCTATGGTCTGTATATATAGCAAATACTATAAAAGTTTATAAACCTCTTTATTCTTGAAATTCTTATCTATAAAATAATAACACTTGCAAAAAATAAATAACTTACTATAGTAAAGATGAATCCGGGGTCATAGCTCAGTTGGTAGAGCGTTTGAATGGCATTCAAAAGGTCGGCGGTTCGATTCCGCCTGGCTCCACCAAGTTTATATGAATTTTGGGTAGTAATTTATCTATGAGTTATTATCACAAGGGCGGTTAGCTCAGTTGGTTAGAGCGCTACGTTGACATCGTAGAGGTCGGAAGT
>JAHDBQ010000035.1 GCA_020630305.1 Alphaproteobacteria bacterium
TGCATAACAAACTCAGAAAAATCCTCAATTGATTCTGGTGAGTCGATTATTGAATTCAACTCTTCGTGTTCTTGTTTAAGTTCCTGCAACTCTTGCAGGAATTCTATTTTCTGATCTGGCATTAATATTTTGTATATCGTTTGCTATAACTTATATTATATCAAAAAAAACTGCAATTGTAAATTTAAAAGATAAATAATCTTTATATAAAATAACTCTAAATATTATTTGTAAAAAAAATACACCTAAGCGCTTTATTTACTGGCATCTGCACGAAATATCTTTTCTACCTCTACGTTCAGTGGTAAAATATCATTAAACAATACTTAGGAATTTTATTATGAAAAGATTTCAAGAAAGCAAAAAACAAAAACAATCAAAACAAGAGATGCTGGATCTTCTGGCATCTTTTCATGACCAGGGATTTGGAAAAGTTGAGAAATTAGGTAAAAATACTGATATACTCAACTATAACGATAACTTTCAAAAATTTTGTAAAAAAATGCTTATAGTGCATAAAGAATCAAAGGATTTTAGTAGCAGCGCTTCGGAAAAAAAGCCAATTCTGACAGATCAGGATATTGAATATTTGGTAAATTTCAGAAAAGAACTCCCTGAAAAACTCAGTACCATGCAAGAAAAATTAGAAACATTACAGTCAGTTGCTGCTAAGAGCAAAGTTAATATTAACACTAAAGACTCTCCTAAACTTCTTCACAACATGAATTCTTTAGGGCAAGCATTTTCTGGAGAAATGTATAAAAAAATACTTAATGTAGAAATGAGCAACGCCTCGGAAGCTCTGCGTAGTTCGCTAGATTCAATTAATGCTTCAATAGCAAATAGGTCAAAAGACGTAGATGAGCTTACCGTACTCTATGGCACTGATAAATCAAAACAAACAAACCTACTACATGATTTACTTAAAGATCATATCAGCATGCAAGAAGCAGAAGGCCTAGACACAAAATCGCTAGCAGCCTTAAAAAAGATTGAACGCAGAATAGAAGCTAATTCTAGTGAAATTACCCTTACAAAAGACGAGTATGTTAGTTTTAAAAAAAATATGGATAATATATCTGCACGTTTTACTTTTAGTGACAATGCAAAGCAAGAGATCTTGTCAGAATTAAATAATATTATCCCTGAAGAGAAATATCAAACTCCAACTAAAACTAAAGCTTCAAAAGGTAATATTGAAAAACTATCAGCGATAAATTCGCTTTCAAAGCTATCATCCACTCAAGAGCTAAACAACTTCAGAACTAACTCAAAAGGTGTTGTAAGAAAGAAAGGGTCTGCTAGCAGGTCTAAAAACCCATTCACAAGCGAACAAAATCAAGAAAAAAAAACAGCGCAAACAAACAGAAAAAAAGTTAGTCAGAATCTTGCAAATGAAGCACTTGCTGTAGCATTTTCAAGAAAAAGAGGTGCACGCCCCGCAGAGTTAAACACCTTAAGAAGACACGAAAACTTAAGTGAATTGAAGCCAGAATTGGATTCACAGATGCCATCAAATCTTAAAAAAACTGGTAACGATCAAAAACTGCACAAACCATCATCATCTACAAAAATTGGAGATCTATTTTCGGATAATGAAAAAGACACACTACGAGGACTAGGAAATATATTAAAAAGCACACCTAAAGATCTCCCTAAAAAAGAAGATTCAGCAAAAGAAAAGAAAAAAACTACCAACAAAGGAAGAGGTGGCTAAAAATTAAAGTGAAATAGTCAAAACTCTAGATACTTCACGCCATAAGCAAATCCCGAGAATCTCTTCTTAAACTTTCAGGGCTTTACTAAATGCAGGCTGCAATGAGATTACTCAAACAAATTCGTCAATGACATAACATGATCGAGGCCTAAGGAATATCTACTTGTTTGCAACGAGTATGTGCGCTGAAGCGTTGTTAGAGATCTTGAATCAAGTTCAAGATGACATCTCTTGAGAACAGCAAATAACACCGAGCAGGCGCAAAAGAGTACGTCATCCCGGACACTGATCACGAATCTCATTATTCTTGCCACATTGTACTGCGCTGAAGGGATTTATAGATCAACCGGCTAAATTCTTAGATGACTAAGTTTATTGATATATTAGAAAATAACGCCCAATAATATTAACACACTAAAAGCAATTGCAAACCAAATTTGTAAAATTAGCTTTTTAATGCATCAAACGTACGTTACAATAATATCAAACAAATTAACTTATTTAGCAACTATGCAAGAATATAATTACGAAGAGTCTGATTTAGGTTCCGAGGCAAAAAAAAAAGAAAACAATATTAACGAACAAAAGGATTACACCCTAGAGGAAATAAAGTATAAATCTGGAACTATAAAAATAGTTATTACATTATGGATATTGATTTCAGGTGGTTCTATTGTATCTATCTCACTTTGCTCGCTAATTAGCACTTGGGAACTAGGTGCATCGAGAGATCTATTACTTGAACTGAGTATTATGATGAACTATATAATAATATTTTTGCTAAGCATAATTGCACTTATAATATCTGTTATAATGTCATTAATATATAATAAGCGATACCCAGAAAACACCGCTATTGGGAAAAATGTTGTATCCTACAAAGCCATTTTATCTATGTATAATATGATACTTCCAATTGTTGCACTTATTGCCATATTATTAATAAAATGAACGCAAAACCACGGGTCTTGACACGTGGCTGAAAATGCACCGCTGTCTTTTTCGTGTATACTGTAAGAATGAAATGCAGGAAACAAGGTCACTGTGTTTGGAATCAACAGCGGTCAAAAATTAAACTAATACAATTCGTGTGATTGGTCTTGGTCTTGAATTCTTGAAAACGGATCGTCATCGTCAACTCTTTGGTAGCCAGATGCAGGCCCTTCTTGCTGCTCATCACTATCATCAGCTGCGCTGTTACCGAACGGGTCATTATCATCACCCTGTCTGCTTCCATCACCGTCACCTGAGGAATCTTCTACATTAGCATTGTCATCGATCTCCGGCTCCTTCTCTTCGGTTCTATAAACACCAGGTTTATATCCGTATTTCCTGAATGCTTCCATAATAGTCCCTGGCCCTGTTGCATATTCTCCGGTGTGGCGATCAATTGACCTTAGCTCAATAGTATCCGGCACTGGAAAATCAACAACAGGCTGATCAGCATAACCATTGGTCATGAAATCGACAAATATTGGCAAAGCAAGCGAAGAGCCCGTTGCTCTTTTTCCTAAAGTTCTTGGATTATCAAAGCCCATATATGTTCCTACAACTATCTTCGGCGTAAAGCCCATAAACCAGGCATCTTTAGAGCTATTAGTAGTACCAGTCTTACCGCCAATTTTATGCTTTAAATGACGCGCTCTTACCCCGGTTCCTCGCTGAATTCCGCCTTGCAGAATCGAAGAAACCTGATAAGTAACAGCCGGGTCAGCAATTCTCAGCAAATTAGGCTTCACAACGCGCGGCACAACAAGCTGGCCTCTAGAGTTAGTTTTTTTCGATTTACAAACATTACACTCAGCGTAGTCGCGCTTGTAAATTACGTTACCTTTTCTATCTTTTATCCACTCAATATAATGAGGCTCGATTTTCTTACCGCCATTAGCGATAGACCCATATGCCATAGTTATATTCTTCAATGTAGTTTCCATAGAACCAAGAACAATAGAATGTCTTCTTTTTGCATCATCATTCACGCCAAATCTTTTGATCGTTCTTACAACCTTACTAAGGCCAGCCACCTGCCCCACTCTAACGGTCACAGTATTACGTGACTTCTCAAGCCCTTTTCTGAGTGTCATAGGCCCAAGATCCTTACCTGCATAGTTCTTTGGCCTCCAGATAGGCATCCCTTTGCCTTGATACACATCAACCGGGCCATCGCTAAATATATCATTCGGGCGAGCACCTTTTTCCAATGCAGCATAATACACAAACGGTTTTATCAAAGATCCAGGCTGACGATTAGCCTGAGTTGTACGGTCAAAATTACTACCATCAAAATCATAGCCACCTTCAGCTGCTAGCACCCTGCCTGTCGAATGCTCAACAACCATTATACCACCATTTACTTTTGGTATTTGCTGCAGGAAATATTTCCCTTCTTTTATTTCCACGACAATTACATCGCCTGCTTTTAAGATCTTCTTAACTGAGCGAATATTTGTAGCCGTCCATTTCATGTCCTTTAAATAAATATTAGCTCTTTTTCCATCTTTAAGCCCAACCTTAGCCTCGCTGTCAGAAACATTAAGCACAACGCCCATTTTATAATCACGAAGGCCTTTTGGGATCTTTAATTCGCTTAGCTTCTTTTTCCAGTCACTAACTCCGATATTTCTCAAAGGGCCGCGATATCCTCTTTTCATATCATATTCCTTAACACCAGTTCTAAGCGCTGCTGAGGCTGCATCTTGCATCTTAGAATTAGCGCAAGTCATAACTGTCAGGCCGGCTGTATAGAAATATTCTTCGCCGAACATATCAATAATCTCAGCTCTTACCTTTGCAGCATAATAATCTGCATCTACAGTTTGAACTTTATCAAACTTTGCAAGGGTAATTGGTTCTTTTTTGGTCTCTTCTAGCTCGTCTTTAGTGATGTAACCATCTTCATACATCCTGGTTAGAACATAATTTTTGCGATAAAAAGCTTTTTTATAATTCTTAGATGGATCGTAACTAGCAGGGGCCTTAGGCAGCGCCGCTAAAAATGCACATTCATTCAAAGTTAGCTCTTCTACCGACTTATTAAAATAGTGCAGCGCTGCAGTCGCCACCCCGTGTGCTCCTTTACCTAAATATATCTGATTTAAATAAAGCTCAAGAACCTCTTCTTTTGTAAATAAACCAGAGATCCTATATGAAAGTATAGCCTCTTTGATTTTTCTGGTGAATGAACGCTCAGAGCTTAGCAAAAAATTCCTTACAACCTGCTGGGTGATGGTAGATGCACCATGCATGCGCGACCCAGAATTTCTAAAGTTCCTTACTCCTGCACGCACTATTCCAAATACATCAATACCTGGATGCAAATAAAAATTCTTATCCTCTGCTGCTATAAAAGCTAAGGATAGAGTCTTTGGAACAGACTCTATCGGCACAAATATTCTATGTTCTCTTGCAAATTCTTCTATCAATTTACCATCAGCTGAATACATTCTAGTAATAGATGGCGGGTAGTACTGGTCAAGCTCTGAATGATCTGGCAAGTCTCTGCTGAATATCCACACAACTATCGTACCAATAATTAAACCAATTAGGAATAATATAAATGCTATTTTTGCACAAAAAATGGTGAATCTCAGTAACATAACTTCTTTTAACTTACAATTATAATCGCATTAATTTAATATTTTTCCTTTTCTTTTAACCTTGCTCACTCAAAGGGTTCAGCAGCTCAGCATTACTGTAATCTTATAAAGACTCCTAATTAGTAGATCTAAAATGCATGTTCTAGATGTTTTATCTCGATATTATGGTTTCCCACAATTTCCGCTGCAACACTAGTTGCCAGAGCCTTGATGATTTTCACATCAATTATCTGACCAATCAAGTTTTTATCAGCATTCTCAACATACACAGATTGCATATATGGCGTTTTACCAACAATATGGCCATCATATTTGCCATCTTTCTCAAACAGTACCGGCATTACTTTGCCAACTGAATCTTCATTAAGCTGCAGCTGTTGCCTTGCAAGCTCTTGCTGCAAAATTGCTAATCTTTCTGTTTTTGCCTCTTCAGGAACCTGCTCTTTTATTGCAGCCGGCGTTCCTGGCCTTGGGCTATATTTAAACGAAAAACATTGGCCATATCCAACTTTCTTTACTAAATCTAGCGTATCGGCAAAATCTTCGTCTGTTTCTCCTGGAAAACCTATTATAAAGTCAGAAGACATCACAATATCCGGTCTTGCAACACGTAATTTATCGATAATGGTAAAATATTCTTCTCTGGTATGTTTACGATTCATCGATTTTAGTATCTTATTCGATCCTGACTGCACTGGCAAGTGTAAAAACGGCATTAGCTTTTTTTCTGTTCCATGTAGCGATATTAAATCATCATTCATATCGCGCGGATGCGACGTTGTATACCTAATTCTTTCCAAACCATTAATAGTTGAAACATGCCTAATTAAATCAGCGATCGACCAATCAGTTTCGTCCGCGGCCTTGCCGTGATAAGCATTTACATTCTGACCTAGCAGGTGAATCTCTTTTGCCCCTTTAGTAACTACAGAAATCGACTCTCTGTAAATTTGCTCTACCGGACGAGAGAACTCTGCGCCCCTTGTATATGGCACTACGCAGAACGTACAGAACTTATCGCACCCCTCTTGAATAGAAACAAAAGCACTTGCTCCTTGCGATTCATAATTCTTCGGTAGGTTATCAAACTTTTCTTCCTCGATAAAATCAAGTTCTATCAAATGCTTCTCAGAGCGGGCCAGCTTTGCAACCAAGTCTGGTAGGCTATGATATGATTGCGGACCAACTACGATGTCTACATAAGGGGCTCTCCTAAAAATTTCTTCGCCCTCTGCTTGCCCTACGCAACCAGCGACCGCTATAATTGAAGCTGGATGCCCCTGCTCTATTCTTCTATCTTGAACTTTTTTCACTCTTCCAAGTTCTGAGTAAACTTTCTCAGATGCTTTCTCTCTTATATGGCATGTGTTTAAAATCACCATGTCTGCATCATCTAGCTCATCTGTCGCCTCAAAGCCAAAGGGAGCAAGCAATTCCTGCATCTTAATTGAATCATAAACGTTCATTTGGCAGCCATAAGTCTTGATATAAAGCTTTTTTGTCATTTCTTATTTCATTTTCTATTTGATAATTTTCGCCAAGCAATATATCATACCTAAAATAGAATTTACAGAAAATAATTAATAAAATTTGTATTATGGAAAAAATTAACTGGTTTGGTGCTTATACTCTAACGCTAAGAGAGGTAAAAAGATTCATGAGAGTTTACAATCAAACTCTTTTAACCCCGGTTATTTCTGCGCTGATATTTCTAGCGGTTTTTTCTTTATCGATCGGCCCTGGAAGAGAGGCGATCAATAATATTAAATTCATCAATTTTATGGGTTACGGGCTAATTGCTATGAGTATTATTCAAAATGCGTTCGCAAATAGCTCATCTTCTTTTATTATGAGCAAGATGCTTGGCTATATTAACGACATCCTACTGCCGCCACTTGGAAGCACTGAGATCATCCTTGCATTCACTCTTGGCTCCGTGGTTAGAGGCGTGATAGTTGGCATAGCCGTGACGATATCATTACTGCCTTTTGTTGAATTCACTCTCCATCATCCAATTTTACTTGTTGTTTATGTTTTAACTTCGTGTAATTTGCTTGGCCAGATGGGGTTGCTATCTGGTTTATTTTCTAATTCATTTGACCAGCATTCAGCAATAACCAGTTACCTAATTACACCGCTATCATTCCTTTCTGGAACCTTCTACTCTGTTTCTGCGCTGCCGCTCATATTTCAAAAAATCAATTTAATAAATCCATTCTTCTATATGATTGATGGGTTCAGATATTGCCTGACTAATTATGCAGATGGAAACATATATGGTGGACTGGTATTTTTAATCACCGGAAATTTTGTCATGTACGCAGTTTTATATCACCTACTAAATAAAGGATGGAGAATCAAGAGTTAACTGTCATTCGTTTCATCTTATATACAATTATTACACTAGTTTTG
>JAHDBQ010000036.1:0-2668 GCA_020630305.1 Alphaproteobacteria bacterium
CCTAGAAAAAGATAAAAAAGAAACAAGAAAAAAACAAGAGCAGAAACTAAAAAAGCTTTTTAGTGACTTTGAAGAATCAGATAACCCCGATCTATACAGAATAATTCAACAAACTAAAGAGTGTAGAATTGACCTCAAAAGAATGCTTGCGGAATTCGATTCATTAATCAAACAAATAACATCCACAATTGGTAAAAAATCTAGCGATATAAAAAGGCAGCAATATAATGATTTAAAATTTCACTTTCAGCAAAGAATTTGGGATTATGAACTACTAAAAGAGGAGTGGGAAACGATTGTAAGCCATCAGCCGGCAGATACCAAAGATGCTATTTTAGTTAAATATAACAATATATACGATGCAATAGATAATGATTTGAATCAGCTAGATCGTGAAGGTAAAAATACAAATAACGAGCATCTATCCATATTAAATTCCAAAGCTAAAAAATTCTTAAACAGTGCGTATATAAAGAAAAAAGATCGCAAAAAAACCGAAGAGATAAAACCTGCTGGATTAAGATTAATATTCCAAAAAATCAAAGAGAGTAAATTTTTTCAAGGTGTAGCAAAAGCTTTTAGTAAAATATCAGAATTCGTTTCAAAGAGTTGGAATAAATTAAACGAATATGCCAATAAATTTCTAGATAAAATACAAGGTAGATTTGGCATATCTTCACCAAAAGATATCAAAAGAAGTACTGTATTACTAGAAAAAGAAAGATACGAAGAGCTTAAAAGATCTTTAGATAAAATTTCCGAAATTTCAAAAAAGACAAATATAACTTTACAAGAAAAACTAGACCTTCAGAAAGATTTAACTTTAGCTTTCTACCAATATCGTCGCGTTAATTCTAGCCTTGGTAATAAAACATCTGAAAAAAGTTTTACAGAGTATCTTCATAAAATTATTGGCGTCGATCAAAACATTGCTGCAGAATTCCTAGCCGAAGGAATCTCAAAAGGAAAAAAACAAGAAGCAGAGGATTTTGCAACTGTAAAGAAAATTGCTCAAAATTATGAAGACAATTATTATAAGGGGCTTAAGTGCGAAAAAGAACTGGATAAATTCAAGTATAAATTTAATTTATTAGAATATGGGCTAAACGACAAGGAAAAAGAAATAGTTCAGGATGTTATAAAAATAGAAGCAAGAGTAACTGAAGAGGCTATGGAAAGAGACTTTTTGCTTGAAGAAGATTTAGATAAATTTATGAACGGATTGGACAGACTCCTTGAAGGAGATGATACGGCTTTGGATTATCTAGAAGAGGAAATAGATTCTAAAAAGCAAATTACAAAACAAGATAAGCAAATAGCTAAAAAACAGCTCCAGCAATGGCAAGCAGAAAGCAAGAGCAAGTCAAAGAATCTTTCCGAAAAAGTATCTGGAGTATTCGGAGAATCAAAAAATTCGATCTCTGAGGTGAATTCAAAGAATGAAAATCAAATTGAGTATGCTTCTTCAAAAGAAGATCCGCAAAAATTATACGATATATTCAAAGAGTTTGTTACTCAGCCTTCAAATTCTCCCGAAGAAAAAAAGTCGTTCAAAGAATTAAGTGAATATTTAGAAATACGGATTCGTACAAACTACAATCAGTGAAAAAAAACAAAAAACGGCCGGTAGAAACATTAAAAAGTAGAAGCTTGAAGAATGTTCAAATAAGCGTATAAAACAAACCTAATGATAATCTCGCAACTCACCTTCTCCTACCCCAGATGCTAATACCGAATCCGGTGGCTATAAGCAGCGCTGCAAGCCAGATAAAGCTAATCATTGGTTGGTAATATATTGTCGCATGAACCAGGATTTTATCAGTTTTTTTATCTACTTTGCTCATTACTGCATAAAGATCATAAAATAAAAACGAGAATATATCCACCTCTTGCGAGAGCGTATTTTCTATCTTATATAATCTATTTTCTGGCTTTAGAACCGTTAAGTCACCTAGCTTATTTGTTATATGAAACTCGGCTATCTGGCGGTAATAATTTTCTCCTTTCGAATGTGCGATATTATTTAAACGAACATCAAAGCTAGTTCCTTGCTTAAAATCATTCACTTTCCCGGTAAAAGTAATTTCTTCACTCATGGCGATATTCATCGAGATAGAAAAAGCAAGAAGCCCTGCCCCAAAATGCCCAAGGAAAAAGGCGCACCTGTTTGCTGATATTGTTTTTAGGAAATAGCTGGTTTCTAGAATAAATTGCATAATAATATTTATCATTAGATAAATTGATGATATGCATATTAAAAGCACCACAATTCCCAAGCTGTATTTTATATATAAAAATAACGCTGTAATAATAGCAACTAAAATCACAAAACAGGACTGCGCTGAAATCATTTTCTTTCTAACAACCAAAGAAGAAAGGAACAATATAGGCATGAATATCGGTACGAATATATTATGAAAATAAGCAGGATCAATACTGATATCCTCATTATAAAAATATGCACAATATACCGGATAAATCAAAGATACTATAAGAGCGCAAATGGCAAAAATCCAGAATATATTTCCAGTTAGAATCATCTTAGAGCTGCGCGAATTTTTCTTTTTTTTTGCCAGGGCCCCACCCTCTTCCTCGTTCAAATTGCCCTTGACTAAATTTTTATGATTGCATGTAAAAATAAATATTGCCTGAAGGCTCAAAACTACGC
>JAHDBQ010000036.1:2678-7702 GCA_020630305.1 Alphaproteobacteria bacterium
GCATATACCAAGAATAAAAATTCCGCGCTCTTTGCTGAATGCAAAACTATGCACTGAAGAGATTATTCCGCTCCTTACTATACATGTTCCGTATAATATCATCAGGAAATTAGCTAGGCTCAAAAACGCAATCCATTTTATGAATCTATCTTGCCTAATTAAGAAGTGATGCAGAGCAATGCCTCCAAGCCACGGTAGAAGCGAAATATTTTCCACCGGGTCAAAGAACCAATATCCTCCCCAGCCAAGTTCGCGGTAAGCCCACCAAGCGCCAAGGGCTATCCCGATACTAAGTGCAAATAAGGCAAAAGAAGAGAGTTGCCTTAGCAGGAGTAGAATTTCTTGCTTTCTGAAAGGGTAGCTTAGCAAATAAATACCGCAAATAAATATCGCTCCGTAAGTAACGTTGCCAAGATATAAAATTGGCGGATGAATGCTAAGGGCAAGATCTTGCAGCATCGGATTTAGGCCAAGCCCTTGCTTTGGCATAAAAGTAAATTCTGCAAATGGATTTGAAGTAAATAAAACAAAGCTAAGGAATAGCAAGTGCATTAAAGCCATGCTACGCATACATGCAGTATCTGCTCTGTCTGCATTCTGGTTAGCTTCATTATAATTAAGCGCCGGTAGAAGTTTTTTTAGCAGATAAAATAATAATATGCCAACCAAGCTTGTCCACATCAAGAAAGAGCCTTCATGACTTGCCCATGCAGCAGATATTTTATAGACCAGTGGTAACTCATCACTTGAGTTAAAAAATACATTTTTAATTTTAAAATTCGATGAAACAAAATAATAAATCAACAAAGAGAAACTTGCAGTAGGCAGCAACAAACTTAGCTTAAGGAAATTCTTTTGCGCTATACCCCTCACAAACAAACACAAAATTCCGCATATCGCAGAAATGATCAACAAGAAATCACCAGGATTATTCACTCTTAGTCTCTTCTTTTTTTGGGCGCACAATCACCTTAATTGTATTTATTCTATTATTAGATTTTTGCTTTACTACAATTTTAAGATCTTTAAATATCAGATACTCGTCAATATTAGGTATGCGCTCTAATTTATGAATTACAAACCCGGCAAGAGTCGTTGCATCTGCTTCTGGTATTTTCCAGCCAAGTTCTCTATTTAGGTCCCTGATTGAAATCATACCGTCAATTACAAATTCCTTCTCTGATATTTTCTTTATTTTGTTTTGGCTTGGATCGTGCTCGTCATAGATCTGCCCGACAATTTCTTCTAAAATATCTTCTAAAGTTATGATTCCTTGCAAATCACCATATTCATCAATCACGCAAGCAAGATGCGTCTGCCCTTCGCGCAGCATCTGTAGCTGCTGAGTAACCAAAGAAGTGTCTGGTACGAATACCGGCTCACTAAGTAGTTTTCTGATATCAATACCTTCAGATTCTGACTTAGAATTATACAGTTTGTTCACAAGGTCTTTAATGTGCAAAATACCAATTATATTATCATGATTATCTTCCCAGAATGGAATTCTGCTATGCCCGCTGCCAAGTACGGTCTTGATAATCTTTTCAGTTGGTGTATTGATATCAATTGTAATTAAATTGCTTCTATGCACCATAATGTCAGCAATTACCATTTTACGGATATCTAAAATACCGCCAAGCATATCGCGATCATTCTTCACCACATTCCCTTCATGCATGTGATGATCTATCACTCCTCGCATTTCATCATCTGCAGAATATTGCTTCTTTAAGTCAATGTGAAATAAAAAACAAAACGCCTTCACAACGTGAGAAAGCATTATGTTAACAGGTTCTAGAACTTTCAGCAATACAGTTAATATAGGAGTCGACTTTAGAGCAATCTTTTCAGCTTTAGCAACTGCGATTGCCTTCGGGATAACTTCTGAAAAAATAATAATTGCAAAGGACATCACGATTGAAGAAATGATCGTTCCAAACTCATCGCCAAATATTTCAATAAACATACCAGTTGCTATAGTAGTACATAAAGTATTTGCTATGCTGTTGCCGATAAGCAAAGTGCTAATAACTTTTTCTTTTATTTTAAGCAAACCAAGAAGCACTGCAGCTTTTTTATTACCCTCTGACTTTAATTTTTGAATATAACCAGGAGCAGTAGCAGTGATAGCAGTTTCGGTAGCTGATATTAATGCCGCTGCAACTAGCAAAAGAGACACTATTAATATGACAATAAAAAGCATTCTATTTGTATTTTTTGAAAAATTAAGTTATAAAATTTGTAATTTAATTGATTATTACATCTAATATGGTTTATTATACCACTTATCAAATTTAATGAAACAAATAATATATTATGAGCACAGAAAAAAACCAAGAACTACAAGATCTACTTGAAACAAAAAACACTACAAGGCGCGTAACCGTTCAGGGCATTGAAGATATGCTATATACGCCGATTAATGTTCTAGATCACGGCTTTGTGCGCGTGATTGACTATATGGGAGACGATAACGCCATCGTGCAGGCAGCAAGAGTTTCTTATGGCAGAGGCACTAAAAAGAGCCTTCAGGATAAGGGTTTAATTAACTACCTTATGCGTCACCGCCACACAACACCATTTGAAATGTGCGATATTAAATTCCATATTAAGCTGCCAATTTTTATTGCCCGTCAATGGATTCGTCACAGAACTGCAAGTGTGAATGAGTATTCCGCAAGATATTCTATTTTAAGTAATGAGTTTTATGTTCCAGAGAAAGTGAATTTAAGCGCTCAGTCAAAAATAAATAAGCAAGGAAGAAGCGATGATGAATTGCCAGATGATGTAGCAAATAAAGTTCTGGAGACGCTAAAGAATGACGCAACTCACTGCTATAACAACTACATTGAAATGATGAACGAGAATGAAGAAGGCGAAGTAATTGATGAAAATAATGTTGGCATCACCAGAGAACTTGCCAGAATGAATTTAACGCTGAATCATTACACAGAATGGTACTGGAAAATTAACTTACATAACTTGCTGCACTTTATTGCACTTCGCGCTGACCCTCATGCTCAGTATGAAATTAGAGTCTATGCTGAGGCAATTCTTAAAGTTGTGCGCGCCTGGGTTCCTTTTGCCTGCGAGGCATTCGAGGAGCATGTGATTAAAGGTACCAAGATCTCTCATAAGGGTATGGCTGTTATCAGGCAGATGATTGATGGCGCAGATATTGACCAAGAATCAAGCGGAATGAGCAAAAGAGAATGGTCAGAACTGATGACAGTTCTTGGTAAGTAGATTTTTATCCTGACTGCATTATGAAGAAAGCACTAATTATATGTGGGCCAACAGCCAGTGGCAAAACTGAGCTTGCCCACAAATACGCTCTGCATAATAATGGCGAGATTATCAACGCAGACTCAATGCAGGTATATAAGGATATACCAATCATAACTGCCTCACCAGATGAGCATCTAAGGCAAAAACTTCCATATCATTTATATAATTTCCGCGAAATAAAAGACGAACTCTCAAGCGCTGAATATGCTAATTTAGCTGCCCAAGCAGTGCAGGATGTTTCTTCAAGAGGTAGCTTGCCAGTAATTGTCGGAGGCAGTGGCATGTATATCAATATGCTTGCTTTTGGTTACAGCCCTATTCCTGATATTTCAGAAGATATAAGAAACGCAGCAAGAAGACTACAATCAGAGCTCTCTAGTGAGGATTTTTTTGCTCATGTGCAAAAGCTTGACCCCAAAATTACGGAAATATTTAAAGCACGTGATAGCCAGAGGCTAACAAGAGCTCTTGAAGTTTATATGCAAACTGGCAAATCTATTACAGAATTCCAGAAGCAAGAGAATATAAAGTTACTCCCCGATTTTGATTTTAAAATTGTGTTTTTAAACCCGGAGCGCAAATTTTTATATGAAACATGCAATAATCGTTTCTTGAAATTGCTAGACTCAGGCTCGATCGCTGAAGCTAAGGAGGTGCTTGATAAGCATGGCGAGCTACAAGTTACTGCCATGAAGGCGCTTGGCCTTAGTGAAATAATTTCTTACATAAAAGGAAATTTAAGCAAAGATCAGCTAATAGAGCTTGCAAGTGCAAAGACAAGGCAGTATGCTAAACGACAAACCACTTGGTTTAAAAATCAGATAAAACATAAGCTAAGCATAGATTACGCAAGCTTGGCTGAATATAAGAATATTAAGTTGGAGGAAGTAATATGATAAAGACAATATTACCTGAAGGTGCAATTGGCAAAGATTTTATTTTAAAAGTAGCTATGGGCGTAGCCTTGATGTTAATTTGCGCTAAGATTTATATCCCACTAAAGCCGGTACCTATCACTTTTCATACGGCTGGAGCATTAATGATAGCATTTTGCTTCCGAAGAAAAGAAGCAATGTCAATAATTTGCGGATTTACCTTTGCAGGAATCTTAGGAGCGCCGATATCAACTGGCATGGAAAACGGCTTAGTAAAACTAATGGGTCCATCAGGCGGATATTACTGGGGTATGATTGCAGCAGTTTTTGCTATCACTAGTTTAAAAGAAAAATTCGGCGATGAAACTTATTTTAAGTTATTCTCATATGGAATAATCGGTAGCATCTTTATATATATTTTCGGCCTTGCACAGCTTAGCCTTTTTGTTGGTGCTGATAAAGCTCTAGCGCTTGGATTATATCCATTCATCCTGACCGGTATTACTAAGAATATAATCACCTCAGGCATTGTTAAATATATAAAGAGGTAGGGGGGTATAGTAACTTACCTCTGTTTTTAGCACTTGTAGCTCAGCTGGATAGAGCATTACCCTCCGAAGGTAAAGGTCGTTGGTTCAAATCCGACCAAGTGCGCCAATTTAAAGAAAAGTTATAGTTTCATTTTGGACCACTCAAAAATAAAACTATTCAATACATAACCATAAAAAAGTAATACTTTTTTATAAAAATAGGATTGATCGTTGGCTTACATTAGGGCCAAGTAAACAATTTAAAGAAAAGCATGTGTAAATAAAAGGTTATATAATTAGTTTACTATATAGATAAGATAAAAAAAAGAAT
>JAHDBQ010000037.1:0-1036 GCA_020630305.1 Alphaproteobacteria bacterium
TATATTTCACTAGTAGTATGTCGTCTGAAATTAGACTTTTATTAGTGTCAAGATTGTTTTGAAAAGCTTTTAATCTAGATTCTTTATCTTTATAGAGTTTTGAAAAGCTTTCTTTGTTGTTATCAAATTCTTCTGACTTTGTTTTGTAGTCTGTTTCAAAATTTTCTAATGCATTTTTTTTCTTTGAAAGAGTAGCTATTAAACCATTTTTCTTTCTTTTATTACTTTCTTCTTGTTTCCGCTCATCTTCTTCAGTTTCTTTTAAACTATTTTGTATCCTTGTGATAGCAACTTTTGTATCATTTATTTTTTTTTCTAAATCTTCTAAGTATTTTTCTTTAGAGCTATTGAAATTCAGCCCAATTAGGTCAGTAATACTTTGATTTGATAAGCTATTAAAGTCTTGTGACGCTTTTAATTTTATAATTTCTTCCCCTTAGGTTTAATTTAAAAAAATACCTTTACATTAACTCTATTGTAACACAAAATTGCAAGGGGGGGTAGAAACTGACAAACTACATCAGCTTTCGAGAGATAGTTGTGATAAATTTACAAAATAGATTTTAAAAGACTCATCCTGATTTTTTTGCGGTTATTTTTAGTTAAGTTAAAAGATTCTCTATTCAAGATTTTCTCTCTAAACTTGACAACCTTCTTCATAACCATTATTGTTTTATAAATTCATTTAATTTATGTAGTGTTTGGCTAGGCAATTCTATGCTGACA
Organism: Alphaproteobacteria bacterium; assembly: GCA_020630305.1. Classification (GTDB taxonomy): domain Bacteria; phylum Pseudomonadota; class Alphaproteobacteria; order Rickettsiales; family Rickettsiaceae; genus Megaera_A. Next base: position 727 of record JAHDBQ010000037.1, read on the forward strand.
AAAACCAAACATAAGAAAATAGGAAAACAAATTATTATGCAAGCAGAGAAGAAATTTACTTTAAGCAATGAGCAATATGTAGATGCTTATCAAAAAATGTTGCTTATCAGAAGATTTGAAGAAAAATGTGGTCAGTTTTATGGCATTAATTGGTGGCTTTTGTCATTTATATATAGGCCAGGAGGCTGTGATTACCGGCGTTCATTTGGCTAAACACAAAGATGACAGTACAATTACCAGCTACCGCGATCATGGTCATATAATTATCTCAGGTGTTGACCCTAAATATGTAATGGCAGAACTAACTGGA
>JAHDBQ010000037.1:1046-7543 GCA_020630305.1 Alphaproteobacteria bacterium
GTGGCAAGGGCGGATCTATGCATATGTTTAATAAAGAAGGTAAGTTCTATGGCGGGCACGGCATAGTTGGTGCGCAGGTTCCAATAGGCAGCGGTCTTGCATTTGCAGAGCAATATAATGGTACTGACAATATCTGCTTCACTTTCTTCGGCGATGGTGCGGTGAATCAGGGCCAGGTTTATGAAGCATTCAACATGGCGGCCTTGTGGAAATTACCGGTAGTATATGTTATAGAAAATAATGAATATTCAATGGGTACATCAGTAGCGCGCTCAACTGCAATGACTGATTTATATAAAAAAGGAGAGTCCTTTGGGATTCCTGGTTTTCAAGCAGATGGAATGTCCTTAGATTCTATGTATAATGCAGCTGCAGTAGCGGCTGAGCATGTAAGGTCTGGCAAGGGACCAATTATAATTGAAGCAAAAACTTATCGTTATCGAGGCCATTCAATGTCTGATCCTGCAAAATATAGAACTAAAGATGAAGTTGAAGAAAAGAAGGAGGCTGACCCGGTCGCTATGGTAAAGCAATATATCTTGGAAAATAATTTTGCAAGCGAAGAGCAGATTAAAGAAATCGAGAAAAAAATAAAGTCTGAAATAGCTGAAGTTGCTGAATTTGCAAGCACTGAGCCGCTGCCGGATGAAAGTGAATTATACACAGATATTTTTAAATAAGGGATGAAATAATGTCAGAAATAACAGTAAGAGAAGCATTGCAGCAAGCAATGAAACAAGAAATGCATAATGACGAAAAAGTCTTTATAATGGGCGAAGAAGTAGCTGAGTATCAGGGCGCGTATAAGGTAACTCAAGGACTGCTTGATGAATTCGGCCCGAAAAGAGTAATCGACACGCCAATTACCGAGCATGGCTTTGCTGGCATTGCTGTTGGCGCTGCCTTTGGCGGACTTCGTCCGATTGTTGAGTTCATGACTTTTAACTTTGCGATGCAAGCTTTTGATCAGATCATTAACTCGGCCGCTAAAACAAATTATATGTCTGGCGGACAATTAGGTTGCCCGATAGTGTTTCGCGGACCAAACGGCGCAGCTGCGCGCGTAGGGGCTCAGCATAGTCAGAATTATGCAGCGACTTATGCGCATGTTTCAGGCTTGAAAGTTATTGCACCATATAGCGCAGAAGATGCAAGGGGCTTACTAATTAGCGCCATCAGAGACGATAATCCTGTCATATTTTTAGAAAATGAAATATTATACGGACAATCTTTTGAAGTAGAAGAAGAAGCTGAAGCCATAGAAATTGGCAAGGCGAAAATCTTAAAAGAAGGCGCAGATGTTACAATCACAGCTTTTTCACTGCAAGTTGGTATGGCCATGGAAGCAGCCGAGATATTAGCAAAAGATGGAATTGATGCAGAAGTAATTGATCTTCGCACTATCCGCCCACTAGATGAAGAAACGATTTTAGAGTCAGTGACTAAAACAAACAGATTAGTTTGCGTAGAAGAAGGTTGGTTCTTTGCAGGGGTCGGTGCAAGCATTAGTGCGATAGTTACTAGCAAAGCTTTTGACTATCTAGATGCGCCAGTAGAAATCGTAGCAGGAAAAGATGTGCCTTTACCTTATGCAGAGAATTTAGAGCGATTATCTCTGCCAACAGTGGAAGAAATAGTTGCAGCAGCTAAAAAAGCCTGTTACAAAGAAAATTAGTAAATATAAATCCAGTACCCTTTAGACTAAGGAGTGTACGAAAATTGAATTAAGGGATATTATGCCAATAAAAATTTTGATGCCAGCTTTGTCTCCTACAATGGAGCATGGTAATTTAACAAAATGGATTAAAAAAGAAGGTGACACCGTTTCAGCGGGCGAGGTACTAGCAGAGATAGAAACTGATAAAGCCACAATGGAAGTAGAGGCGGTTGATGAAGGCGTTCTTGCTAAAATCATCGTAGCAGAAGGTGTTGAAGAAGTTGCAGTGAATTCACTTATTGCGGTATTGCTTGAGGAAGATGAAAAAGATGCAGATATTGATGGCTTTATCAAAGAAGCTATGGCTGAATCTGGAAGCTCTTTAGCAGGCCCAAAAGAAGCAGAAGATAGCAGCAGCGAAAGCAAGAGTAAAAATGAAGTATCAAAGAGCGAGGAAAAAGCTTCCGAAGTTGCAGCAGCCCCTGCAGAGCCTGAGCAAGAAAAACCAGCCACAGCTATGCAAAGATCGGCAGCTAGTAATAATAATAGAATTTTTGCCTCGCCACTTGCAAAACGTATTGCCTCGTTAGAAAATATTGATCTTTCGCGCATTTCTGGAAGCGGCCCAAGAGGAAGAATTATCAAATCAGATCTTGAAAATATTGACCAGTCAGCTTTTGCAAATAGCGGCGTTATCTCCAGAAGCAGTGAGGAATTCAAATTAGTGCCAAATAATAATATGCGCAAAGTTATAGCCAAAAGATTATGTGAATCTAAGGCTACTGTTCCGCATTTTTATCTTTCGATTGAGTGCGAAATGGATGCTCTGCTTGCTGGTAGAGAGCAAATAAATAAACAGTTTGCAGGCGATGATAAAAGCAAAAAAATATCAGTAAATGATTTTGTGATTCTTGCTACCGCTAAGGCTTTGAAGGAAGTTCCTGAAGCTAATGCTAGCTGGGGTGATGATGCAATAAAGATGTATAATAATGTTGATGTTTCTGTCGCGGTTGCAATTGATGGCGGGCTTATTACTCCGGTTATTTTCAACGCTGATCAGAAAAACATTATGCAAATTTCCTCCGAGATGAAAGATTTGGCTGCCAGAGCAAGATCAAACTCATTAAAGCCAGAAGAATTCCAGGGCGGCGGTTTTAGTATTTCGAATCTTGGCATGTATGGAATTAAGAATTTTAACGCAATCGTGAATCCACCTCAAGGGTGTATTTTAGCTGTAGGCGCAAGCAGTAAGCGCGCTGTAGTTATTGATGATAAAATAGAAATACGCACCATAATGGATGTGAATATTTCGTGCGATCACCGAGTGGTTGACGGCGCAGTCGGCGCATTATTTTTAAATGCATTTAAGAAATATATCGAAGCACCAATGCTGTTGTTTGTTTAGAAAATTTTATATAAGAAATTAGGTTTAAAATTATGAGTAATTTTGATGTAGTAGTAATTGGCGGAGGCCCTGGCGGTTATGTCGCAGCGATCAGAGCAGCGCAGCTGGGGCAAAAAACGGCGTTGATTGAAAAAGAACATCTTGGTGGAATTTGTTTGAATTGGGGGTGCATCCCAACAAAATCATTACTTAAATCTGCAGAATTATATAAGAAGCTTCAATCATCAGAAGATTTCGGCGTAATTGCTGGCAATGTAAATTTTGACATTAATAAAATAGTAGCAAGATCACGCGATATTTCATCAAAGTTGGTTGGCGGCATTTCTAGCCTTCTCAAAAAAAATAAAGTTACTGTTTTTGAAGGAGCGGCTAAATTAAACAGCGCTAAAGAAATATCTGTTGGATCTGAAAAAATAACGGCTAAAAATATAATAATAGCCACTGGGGCTCGCGCTAGAATATTAAAAGGCTTTGAGCCAAATGGCAAGAATATCTGGACTTATAAAGAAGCGCTGCAGCCTAAAAAAACTCCAAAATCTATGGTGGTAGTTGGCTCTGGTGCTATTGGCATTGAGTTTGCCTCTTTTTATAATGCGCTCGGAGTGGATGTAACTGTACTTGATGCTGCAGAGCAGATATTACCGGTAGAAGATAAAGAGATCGCCACCATTGCTAGAAAAAGTTTTGAGGCAAAAAATATTAAGTTTCAAACCGGCGTTAAGCTGCTTGAGCAAAAGGCAAGCGATGATTCTGTGAATTTGACTTACGAAGTTAAAGGTAAAAAACAAGAAATTAAATCAGAAATTCTATTAATGGCAGTAGGTATTTCTGGTAACGTAGAAAATATTGGCTTAGAAAAAATGGCTGTAAAGATAGAAAATGGCCATATTGTTACTAATAATATGACGCAAACAGCAGAAAAATCTATTTATGCGATTGGCGATGTTGCCGGCGCGCCGTGGCTTGCACATAAAGCAAGTCATGAGGGAGTGATTGCAGCCGAGCATATAGCGGGTAAGAAGCCACATGCTCTTACGCAAAACAATATTGCAGGCTGCACATATTCCATGCCGCAAATAGCTAGCGTTGGACTGACTGAGGAGCTTGCTAAAAAAGCTGGCCATAAAATTAAAGTTGGACGCTTTCCTTTTTATGCAAATGCAAAAGCTTTGATACTTGGCGATGGCGATGGTTTTGTAAAAACAATATTCGACGAAAAAACAGGGGAGCTTCTAGGAGCGCATATGGTAGGCACAGATGTGACAGAGCTAATACAAGGCTATGTGATAACTAAAGAAATAGAAGGGACTGAAATAGATTTAATGAAGACAATTTTCCCGCATCCAACACTATCTGAGATGATGCATGAATCTGTATTGCAGGCCTATAATAAACCGATACATATATAAAAAAAGAAGGTAGTAAATAATGTCAGAGAAGATAAAATTAATGCAGGCGATGGGTTCTAAATTCTGCCATGATTTTGCGAACTCTATTGGCTCTTTAGACAATGCCGTTAGCCATTTAAATAGCGATAAGCCAGAGCTCGTGAAGAGCGCAAAGTCTCTTCTGACTGACGAATTCGGTAATTTAATTAAATATGTAAAAACCTTTCGCACTATTTATAATCCTGATGAGTCTGGAGAGGCCCTTAATTTAAAGAATTTAAAGTCCCTACTTACTGAATATTTTACCAATCCTAAAATAGAAGTCCGCTTTCATATTAACGACTCTTTTACACCGGAATATCATGATTTTGCTAAGATTGTAGCATGCCTTGCTGTTATCGCTTCCGAGACAATTATATATCAAGGAAGGCTAGATATATATGTTCTAGATGAAGAAAAGCAGCCAATCAGCGTGGAAGTAAATGGCAAGAATTTGGCGATTAGAAAAGAGTCGATTGATGGGCTTCTTGGCGGTGGCCAGTACCCAGCAAATGCAATGAATTGCCGTGAGCATTACATTAGATTAATGTGCGAGGAGGCGGGATATAACATCGAGCTAAAAAATTCAAAAACATTGATTAAATATATAATTTCAAAATAATTATGACCAAATACAGAACAGAAACAGATTCGCTTGGCGGGGTTCAAGTTGAAGATCAATTTTATTGGGGAGCGCAAACTCAGCGTTCAATAAATAATTTTAAAATCACTAAGCAAAAAATGCCAGAAGATCTAATTACCGCGCTGGCTATTTTAAAAAGATCTGCTGCAAAAGTGCACGGCAAAATGGGAGTGCTCGATAAAAATATTTCTGGTGCAATAATTGAAGCTGCGGACCGCGTTATAAAAGGCGAGTTTAACGATAATTTTCCGCTAGTTGTTTGGCAAACTGGTTCTGGAACGCAATCTAATATGAACATGAACGAGGTTCTAGCTAGCATCGCTAACGAAAAACTATCGGGAAAAAAAGGCGGTAAGAGTCCGGTGCATCCGAATGATCATGTAAATATGGGGCAATCTTCAAATGACGTATTCCCAACAGCAATGCATATTGCAACTATCATGCAGGTGCATGAGAAGTTAATTCCAGCTCTTGAAAAAATTCAAAGCAGCTTAGATAAAAAGGCAAATGATTGGGCGAAAATTATAAAAATTGGTAGAACTCATTTGCAAGATGCAACTCCGCTGAGTCTAGGCCAGGAATTTTCTGGCTATGCTATGCAAATCAGCAATGGTTTAGAGCGAGTTAAATCTTCGCTAAATCATGTATATTATTTAGCGCAAGGTGGAACAGCGGTTGGAACCGGCATTAATTGCAAAAAGGGCTTTGCCGAAGATTTTGCTAAGGGAGTTGCAAGCTTTACCGGTCATGATTTCAAAACCGCGCCAAATAAATTCGAGGCGCTAGCTGCTAATGATGCTTTAGTTGAGTTCTCGGGCACGCTGAATACTCTGGCGGTTAGCTTAATGAAAATTGCCAATGACATTAGAATGCTTGGCTCCGGTCCAAGATGCGGTATTGGCGAGATTAATCTACCGGCGAACGAGCCTGGCTCTTCGATTATGCCAGGAAAGGTGAATCCGACTCAGTGCGAGGCGGCCACAATGGCTGCTGCGCAAGTCATGGGGAATCACCTGGCGGTGACAATTGGTGGATCAAACGGGCATTTTGAACTGAACGTATTTAAGCCGCTGATAATACAGAATGTTCTACATTCGATTACTCTGCTTAGTGATTCGATGAATAGCCTGGTCGATAATTGCATTGACGGTATCCAGCCAAACAAGAAGCGCATTAAGGCCCTGCTTGATGAGTCTTTGATGCTTGTCACTGCGCTAAACCCACATATTGGCTACGATAATGCTGCAAAAATCGCTAAAAAAGCCTTCGAGGATGGCACCAGCCTTAAGCAAGCGGCGCTTGAGCTTGGCCTATTGAGCGAAGAAGAGTTCGAAAAATACGTTGTGCCTGAGAATATGGTTGGGG
>JAHDBQ010000038.1 GCA_020630305.1 Alphaproteobacteria bacterium
GAAATTGACGTCACAAATGATATGCTAACCATAGAGAACAAAAGCGGTACATATGTTATAAATAAGCAAAGTGCGGTGCAAGAAATTTGGCTCTCATCACCTATTAGTGGGCCGCATCATTTTGCGTATGCTAAAAATGGTTGGCTAACGCGCGACAGCACAGAGCTATTTGCTCTCTTGAGTGATGAATTTAATGTAGAAATTAAATATAAATAAGATAATATTTTATAGCCAGAAGAAAATAAACAAGTAACTATGGACAAGCAAAATTTAAAACATTTAAGTAAATATTTCACGAAGCATATTGCGCTGCTTGGGGTGGTTTTGCTTTCACTTCTAATTGTAGCTGGCTCCTTGCTAATTTTTGGCGCTATTTTTAGGAATCTTATAGATTCAGGAGTTGCAAATTCAGACGCATCTAAAATCAATGATTCAATCATTGCAATTTGCTCAATAATTATTATATTTGCGGTTGGTAGTTTTTGTAGATCATACTTTATAAACCTCACGGCACTTAAGGTAGTTTCCAATATAAAATCAGACACTTATAAGAATCTCTTGACAATTAATCTTACTAAATTCGAAACCTTAAAGATCGGCGATATAATGTCTCGCCTTGGCGCAGATATAGATCTTGTTAAAAGCCTGATAATTAATTTCCTTTCCTTCTTTGTACGTAATTTTATTATGCTAATTGGCGGACTAATTCTTATGTTTATTCAAAGTCCTAAGCTTGCCATAATGGTAATTTTTGGCGTGCCTACCATGCTATTTCCTTTGCTTATTTTAAGCAAAAAAGTACGATCTCTTTCTAAACAAACACTAGACTCAGCTGCGCAAATGGCATCTTGCGTTGAAGAGACATTTTCCGGGATACAGACATTATACGCCTATAACAGACAAGAATATAGCGCTAAATTATTCGAAGAAAAAACAGAAAAATACATAGAGCTCGCAGGCAAAAGACTAAAGTTGCGATCCTTATTTTTTGCCCTAGTTATATCTTTAATTTCTATATTCATCACCCTCGTTATATGGATTGGCAGCCTGGATGTTATAAACGGCAATATGAGCTCAGGCAGAATATTCTCCTTTATATATTATGCATTGATGGTAGGAATGAGCTCTGGAGGCTTGGCTGAATTATTCAGCGAAATTCAGTCGCCCTTGGCTGCATTAGAGAGAATATTTCAACTTAAAAACACCAAAATTGAGAAATTCAAAGAGACAAATGAAGCGCTTACTCTATCAAAAAAATATAAAATTACTTTTAAGGGTGTATGTTTTGCATACCCTTCAAGGCCAGACATCGAAATATTAAAGGATATGTCTTTTGAATTCAATTCAGGAAAATTTATTGCCTTTGTAGGTGAATCAGGAGCTGGAAAAAGTACGATTATGCAGCTGCTAGTTAAATTCTTTGAAGCGAATTCTGGTAAGGTCATAATAAATAATCAAAATGTTCAAAAGATTGGTTCTCACTCCTTAAGGCAAAAAATTGCTTATATTCAGCAGCAGCCAACTATTTTTTCTGGAACCATTAAGTCAAACATTGCATTTGCAAACCCAAGCACTCCAGACGATAAGATTACAGGGATTGCAAATATTTGCGGCATAAATGAGTTTGCAGATAAACTACCCCACGGGCTAGATACTGAAATTGGCGAAAAAGGGGTGCGCCTGTCAGGTGGTCAGCAGCAAAGAATAGCCATCGCCAGGGCCCTGCTCTACAGCCCAGAAATATTATTGCTAGACGAGGCAACAAGTGCAATTGATAGTAAAGGAGAGGCAAAGCTTCTTAAAAACATTCAAAGGCTTATAAAAGGCAAAACGATTATCTCTATTGCGCACCGTATTTCCTCTATCCAAGATGCAGACGAGATATTTATAGTTAGCAAAGGAGGAATAATCAGCAGCGGCAAGCATAACCAGCTAATCAGAAACTCCACCATGTATAATAAATTGCATAATAAGTTTGGGTAAAGCTCTTTGTTACTGAAGTGAAATTACTATTACAGCAATCTAAATTCTTGCCCTTCTGAGCGCTAACCTTATCGCCTGTTCTAAAAAAAGCTAAAACGATACCAGTTAAATCTTGACCAGCTCTAGAACTTTAAAAATCTTACCCATTTGCTTTTCAGAAGTTAGTCTAAAATATTGCCTATCCAAGATTTTTGCCACCCTTTCTGATGCATTATTTTTAAGCATTGAGAGCCTTAAATTTATACCATATTTAGCAAGAAAATCTTTTTGCATGCTGTAACTACCTTTTTTCACTCCGTGCTGCTTTGCTGCTTTCTTCAGAGCTTTAAAATCAACATGAGCGGAAAGATCCGCTTCACCAAGCGTATTTAAAATATCAGCATATTTATGATCTTTAATTGCCTGCAGAGTTGACCTATACTGCTCACTAGTCCTTAGATCCGGCTCTATATTGTAGCCATAATCAACGAATAAACAGCAGCCTTTGTTCTTCTTTAAATGCTTGCAAATTGTTCGCACAGTCTTCATAGATTCTATCGACTCTTCTACATAAGCTCCATCTTTGGCGTTAATATGATCAGCTTTTAGCTGCGTGCCAAGGGCCGCAGAAAGTGACGTCTTATTGTATCTAAGCTTCTGGTCTGAAGGGTTAACCTTAACAGTAACTTCATGCCAGGTATTTTTGGTCTTTTTGTATTGTTTGATTGGTAGCGCATCAAAAAATTCATTTGCAATGACAATAGTTGGCATACCAGGAAGCATAGCTAAATTTTCTATCCAGGTAATTTTTTTATTGTGCTTGGCAAGAATATCTTCTTGTTTTTTTATAAAATGCGGATTCACGTCATATAAATAAACGCTAACAGCCTTATAAAAACTTGGCATAATCTTCGCAGTACGCAGCAAATCATTCATTAATTTGCCCTGTCCTGGGCCAAGCTCAAGCAATGCAAACTTCTCTGGTTTGCCTATTTGCTGCCATTTTTCAATTGCCCACAGAGCAAGAGTTTCCCCAAAGAGCTGAGAAACCTCAGGTGATGTAATAAAATCACCCCCTGCTCCAAGGTTCTTAGTATGCTTGTAATATGACTCCTTGTGAACAGAAGTAACTTCTCGCATTAATTCGTCAATTTTTAAATGACCTTGCTTCTTAATTAATTTTCTAATATCTGCTTCAATTGGCATTTCTTTTACCACCATATATAATTAATAAACTTCCAACAGCAATCATAGGTATACAAAGTATTTGCCCTATAGTTGCAAAATCAGTTAAGTATTTTACTTGCACTTCGTGCTCCTTAAAAAATTCTACGAATATTCTGAATAATCCGTAAAACACTAAAAATAAGCCGGAAACTAACCCAGGCCTATGCAAAGCATTTTTTTTACTTGCGAAATATAATATCCAGAACAATACAAAACCTTCTAAAAAAGCTTCATATAACTGGGTTGGATGCCTTGGCATGCCATCACTCAGAGGAAAAACAAAGCTCCAAGGAACATTTGTAATTTTACCGTAAAGTTCAGCATTAATAAAGTTTGCTATTCTTCCTAAACATAACCCAATTGGCGTAGCTGCGGATGACAAATCATATAATTCCATTAGAATAATTTTATGCTTCTTGTAGAATAAAAATGCAGCCATCATATAACCCAAAATTCCGCCATGGAAAGACATACCGCCTTCATAAGTTTTAAGAATAGAAACCGGGTCAGCTAAGTAGCGATCAGGTTCATAAAATAAAACATGCCCAAGCCTGCCGCCTATTATTATTCCAATAATTGCCCAGGATACAAAATCGTCCATATGTTGCTTGGTTATGCTGCGCTGATTATTTTCTATTAACCTATTTATATACATCCAGCCAAGCAAAACACCGCATACATAAGACAGCGAATACCACGATATTCCTATCGGTCCGAAAGAAATAATTGTTGGATCTATGTCTGGAAATTTTAATGCCATAATATTTCAGTCCTTACATTTACGCTGCTTGGTTTGCGCCGGTTTCAATACCGAGCTCAGCAAATGTTGCAACCAAGCTTTCTGCCAAATGGCGTATCATTTCATCAGTATGGGCTGGGGTTGGAGTAATCCTTAGACGCTCAGTTCCTTCTGCAACAGTTGGGAAGTTAATATGCTGAATGAAAATATTATATTTCTCTAGTAATATTTTAGAAGCGCGCCTTGCAAGCTTTGCATCGCCTATTATAACGGGGATAATATGGCTTTCATTTTCAAATATATTAATACCTGCACTCTTCAAAGAATCCTTCACCTTGCTAACCACCTGCTGATGTTTTTGTCTAATTAAGTCGCCCTCTTTCAAGTGCTTAATGCTAGCAATTGCAGCTTCTGTAATAACAGGCGGTAGAGAAGTTGTAAATATAAAGCCTCTAGCACTCAGACGAATTGCATCTATAAGCTCATCGCTAGCTGCAATATAACCACCAATTGTGCCATATGCTTTTGCAAGCGTACCTTGTATGATGTCTATCTGATGGTCACAATTCATAATATTTGCAATGCCAGATCCACTTCGTCCGTAAAGTCCAACACTATGTACTTCGTCAATATAAGTAAGTGCGTTATATTTCTTTGCAAGCGCGCATATTTCTTTAATTGGCGAAACAAGTCCATTCATAGAATAAGCAGATTCGAAAATAATTATTTTAGGGCAATTAGGATCAAGAGACTGCAGAATATGCTCAAGATGCGCCATATCCATATGCTTATAAATATATTTCATGCAGCGGGAATTCTGGATTCCAGAAATTATTGAAGCATGATTCAGCTCGTCTGAAATATAAACAAGATCCGGAATAATCTTAGCAAGAGTAGTTAGTGTGGCATCATTTGCAACGTAACCTGAAGTAAAGACTAAAGACCGATCTTTGTTGTGAAGGTCAGCAATCTCTTGCTCCAAACGCATGATGGAGTGATTATTGCCTCCGATGTTACGCGTGCCGCCAGAGCCTATTCCATTCTGCTCTATTGCCTTTGCAGCTGCATCTTTGATTACCTGATTGTGACTCATTCCTAAATAGTCGTTAGTGCACCACATCACAACATTCTTCGAATCACCAAAATCAACCATAGGAAAATTATTTACATCACGCTGCAGGCCGATGAAATCTCTGTATCTTCCCTCTTCTTTTACAGTTTCTATTTGCTTTTTAAGTACTAAATTATAATTAAACATTAATGTTAACACACTGGTAATCTTTTTATTGATTGCATAATACACTATTTTTTTATAAAAAGCTAGGATTATTTTTTTATTCTAGACTTAGTTAAAGAATACTTATAAATTATATTTATCTACAAAGAATTTAAGCAATTGTGCTGTGCTTTTACTTCTGCGCCTCTCTTTTTATTCAGAGTATATTTCTGAGGCATGCTGTTTAAACACCAACCACGCTTCTGGCATTTTTGCATTCACGCAAATATACCTTTCAAAAAAGTAACAAGTTAGATCAAAAAACTCTTTGATAGATCTTGTGCAAAAGTCTAAATTGCAACGTAAAGCCATAGGCATAATTAATAATTTACTAGCATATTCCCTGCCTGCATCTTTACTGACTGCGCATCCAGATTTCGGTGATACATAAAACAGATTCGAAGACTCTCCAGTAACAACGCATTTATCAAGCTGTAATTTATAGCCAGATTCTTCTAAAATTGCGAGCTCTAGCTTAAAATAATTTACAATATCAAACTCACTGCTCATTGACTGCATAAATGCAAGCATAGAAGGGAATAAGTTGTTATGCGGGGCACGTTCATAAAACGCCATTTTTAGCAAACTAACCACTGAATTAAAGGAATATAATTTTGTTTTATTATATATCAAATTGGCATTGCAAGCTTTTACAAGCTCTAATTTTAACATGCCAATATGCTCATGTAAGCGAGCATTCCAAGAAAAATCAACAAGATTTCCAGGAACAAAACTATCACCTGATTTTTTACTATATTGATTAAAAACTCCAGAATAAAGACCATGATTCTCAGTAAGGGCAGTGACTATGTAGCTACGCTCTTTTAACGGTTTTTTTTCGACTATTATAGCGCGATCTTGAAAATTCATTCATTTGTCCAAATTTCAAAAGTTATATTTTATTGAATAAAACTCCAATTACTATCCTTAATTTACCGCAAAAAGTTTGAGTGTAAATCCCTGACTTATATATTCCAACAGCCCTATCTAAAATCCCTCTTTTTCTTGCGGTGCAAAATTGCAGTAGTGTATTTCTATTTATATTAGATAAAAGCTTTTCAACTAGTAATAAAGATTTAGTATTAACATCTAGCTTATTCTTAAAATCATTATCAACAACCATTTGTTTCAACCTGGTTAACATAGCTGTGAAGCTTTGATCGCAACCAACAACATTATTTCCATGCTGCCTATATAATAAGCTGGTATATTCTGCGTCATAAAAAATCTTACCACCCGCGCCTGAGACTATCATATAAGTCCACCAATCGTGACTTATATTCTCTAAATCCCCAGCCTCTCTAAGTAGCTTTATAGTCTCATGATTAAAGATCATAGTATTGCCGCCTGCAATACTTTGCACCAGAGCATTCTTGAAAGACGGTTTTTTCTTAAAAATTGGCGAGTAACCAATCACTTCTTCTTTTGCATTGACTAGTGTAGTTGGCGTACAATATATAGCTATTTTTTCATTTTCTTTTTCAAGCCTGTTTACGCCGCGCTCAATTTTATCTTCTTTCCATATATCATCCTGATCCGAGAAGGCGTAATAGTCAGCTTCAATCTCTTTATTATTAATTAAAGACATGAAGTTTCTAACGCTACTTACGCAAGGACCTTTTAATATATTAAATTTAATATCAGGGTATTTTTTCTGGTAGTGCTTAAGAAGACCTAAAGTGCCATCGATTGAGTTATCATCAGAAACCCATATTTGTAAATTTTTATGGGTTTGAGCAAAGATAGAATCTAGCTGCCTACTCAAATATTGCTCTCCGTTATAGGTGCACATTAAAATTGCAACTGATGGACCTAATGATGAACTTTCTGACTTCATAAACTCTACTCAAATTCAATTAAGACTTCGCCGCTAGAAACATTATCTAGCTCCTTTACTGCAATCTTAGCAACCACTCCGCTGCGCTCTGCAGTTATAATATTTTCCATCTTCATCGCAGTAAGTACCACAAGCTCTTGCCCTGGAGTGATTTTATCTCCAACATTTACGTGGATTTTTACAATCTGCCCAGAAAGCGGCGCAAGTAGTTCGTTCATGTCATCGGCATCATCACGGGTCATCATTAGCGCTTCTAGCTCAGACATTCTAGGGGAGCGCACGAAAACATCAACTGTTATACCAGAATAAGTGAGCCTATACCCGGTTGATATTTTCTCTACCCTAATATTCACTTTTTGCCCATTAATAATCACGCTAATCAACGGATTACCTATATTCCAATTACCGCGAACAGAACTCCGTTTTGTCTCGTGACGAATATTATAGCCATCATCAATGCGCTTAGTC
>JAHDBQ010000039.1 GCA_020630305.1 Alphaproteobacteria bacterium
GTCGGTGCCGCCCTGGCCGTCGCTAATGAACGAAATTATCTGGCGCAGTTTCGCAGAGAGTACATGGGTGAATTTTAAGGTGTTTGGCGCACTACCAATTACAATAATATTTGTATTGATGCAAATGCCATTCATACTTAAGAATCAGCTTAAAACAGATGAGTAATGGCCAGAGTAAAGGCGGTTTTATTTGACAAATTATTATATTTAATAAAAAAATCAACAGAGCTGATAAGTCTGCTTGAATAAAAATAAATAACGATGTATGATGTGTTTTGAGCGCTGCTAGTAACTGATAAAGGTTACAGCTCTGAGTCAAATTATTATTAACAAGAGAAAGGTTTCACATTGTGGATATTTTAGAAGAAGTATTAGATGATACAAAACAAGCTAGTAGAATTTCTTTTTTTGAAGATGTTCTGCCAAGGGTTGTCATGATATCGCTAATGCTAACAATTGGTATTGGTGCATATTATTGGAATCAAAATAGGCTTGCGACCAAGTATCAGGGGTATGGTGATAGATTTACTCGTGTAATGGATAAATCTTTTGGTGATGAATTTTTTAAAAAAAGCTCCTTGGAGCATTTGATTGAAGATGAAGAAGAGGGGTTTAAAGACTTAGCTCAGATCCAATTTTTTATTGATCAGATGAGCAAAAACTCCACAGAAGGTTCGCTAAAACAGCTTGAAATTATCATTAATGGCGATGATTATAATAAAATTACAAATTCTTATGCTAGAATATTATGGTTATCAGTAATTTTAGATAGAGATAAGATTTTAGATGAGGATCAAAAAAAGGCAGCAGAGTATTTAAACTATTTTACCGAAGAAAATCAAGTGTTTTTTGCTAGCGCTATGCTTATGAAATCTATGTTTTATAAAAAAACCGGGAAGCAGGATTTGGCTAAAGAAAGTGCAAATAAGTTGCTAAGTCTAGAAGATGCTCCTACATCACTTAAGAATCAAGCAAGGGCTGTGATTGCAAGCCTTTAAAAGAAAAGCGAGAGAAAAAATAATTATGAAAAAAATAGTAACATTATCCGTGCTTCTGGCTTCAATCACAAGTTGTGATTATATTGGTAGCACAAGGGTTAAAAACCTAATTGACCTAACTACAAAGCTTGAAAATCAAGCCAGTACTGAATCCGTTAATCTAGGTAGCGTTTCAAATGTGGATGTTTATAGTAGCAGGAGTTATTCTAGAGTTACTCAAGGTAATATTATTGGACAGCCAGAGATTGTAAATAATATAGCCTACAGCATAGATGAAAAAGGCTATGCATCTGCATATGCTTTAGATAAAAGAAAGCTATTATGGCGCGAGGATGTTAGTAAGAGTATTGAAAAGAATTTCTCTTCTGGTGGGATTCTGCACTATAGAGGTAATATATATATTGCTAATGGTTCTAGAGATTTAATTATACTGGATGCCAAGAACGGTAACGAAATAATTCGTAAAACTTTTCCTGATATAATAAGAAGTAAGCCTGCTATTATTGGTGACTTAATTATTGCCCAGACTATTAGCAATCAAGTGATAGCTTATAATATAAATAGCTCGGAATTTGAATGGATCCATGAAGGCAATCAGGAGTCAATCGCGTCAAGAGCTGATGCGCATCCGATTGTCCACAAAAGTAATATCTTGGTTAGTTACAGCTCGGGTGAAGTTGTGTACTTAAACAAAAATGGCCAGGAATTGTGGCGCTATTATCTTGCAGATGTAAACGCATCTGTAAGCAGCCCAGGATTTGACTCTGAGATTGTTTTGACAACTCCAATAATTGAAGGCGACAATGTATATTTTGCGACAAGTAGAAATAAAATATTGAAGATTAATCTTAATAATGGAACCACTATTTGGAGCAAAGATGCAGAAGATATTCAGTCTATGCAAATCCTAGGTAATAGCTTGTTTGTAACAAATAATGCAAGGCAAATTGCTGCATTGTCTCTTGGTAACGGTTCTGTGAAATGGGCTGGAGATTTGATCTCAGAATCATATAGAAAGGCAAGAAAACCGAAGCCCACTTTGTTTCAGGCGCCGTTTTTATCAAAATCAAAAAATGGTGGTAATGCTGTAAATGTAGTTGCTGCAAATGGTGAGTTATATCATTTTCCGATGAGTGCTGGGAAATTACCTAATAAACCTATTATACTTTCTATCAAAGAAGAGGTGAGTTATTTTTGGACAGACCAGGCTGGAAGATTATACTTTGTAATTCGTAATTTCTTCAGGTTTTGATATTGCAAAGAAGTAGTTAGATAGTATTTGTTATAGTAAATATCTATAAGGCCTGCAAATTTCTATTTTCTCTTTTATATAGCGAACACAAAACATGAACTCGAGCCCGCGGATGAATCAGGTAGGCTATTTTATAAGCATTAAAAGAAACTGGCTAGTGCAGAATGGAATCTGGAAAAACTCGATAACACGTGGATTTCACCATAGTTGTTCAAAATATTTAAATTATAAATATTTTGATAAGCACCTTTGCATCTAGGTAAGCTACTTGGTTAAGAAGAAATTATAATTGTCATTACGATGAAAAAAATATATCTAGAAAATATTACGGCTAGTAATTATCGCAACTTTACCGACCTGTCTTTAGAATTTTCTGATGGCGTGAATATTATTGTTGGCCCTAATGGCAGTGGGAAAACTAATATATTAGAGTCAATATCTTACCTCTCTCCTGGGCGCGGTCTCAAGAGCGCAAAATTTGACGAGCTAGTTAATAATCAAAAGTCCAGCGTAGGCTGGGAAACTAAATTCAAGCTAAATAGTAAACTTGGCACTGCCGAGATTCATTCTATATATCATGTACAAAAAAATAGTCGCAAGATAAATTATAATGGCTCGAAAATGAGCGCGCCAGAATTAACCGCTCTGCTTAATGTTATGTGGCTTACGCCGCAAATGGAAGGTGTGTTCTTAGATTCTGCTAGCAATAGAAGGCGTTTTTTTGACCGCATTGTATTTAACTTTGACTCTAGCCATGCAAAAAGAGTTACGCATTATGAGCATTTTATAAGAGAGCGCAATAAAGTGCTAGCTGATAGTTTCGGTGGGCAGGACCAAGTCAGCGCATCTTGGCTTGATAATTTAGAGGCAAAAATTACCGAGCACGCAAAAGAAACACACTCAGCAAGGCGTAAGGTTCTTGCGCATATGCAAGAGGCAATCGATGATCTTGAAACCAAATTCACTAAACCTAATTTAACGCTTAGCCCTTTACAAGATGAAGGGAGTGATGAGTTCCCGGATGATTATCAGCAAATATTAAAAATGAACCGCGTAAAAGATGCTAAAAGCGGTAGGTCTACATTTGGCGTTCATAAAACTGATTTGATAGTTTTTCATAAGGAAAAAAATCGCCAAGCAAAAATATGTTCTACTGGAGAGCAAAAAGCATTGTTAATATCTATTATACTTGCTATTATAGAATCGATGATAAAAAACACTAAATCTAAACCAATATTATTACTGGATGAGATCTTTGTGCATTTAGATGATATGCGCGCAAATTATTTATCTAAATATATAATGGAAACCAACTTGCAGACATTCATAACTACAACTGATACTAATGCACTGCAAGATTTAGCAAAAAATGCACATATAATAGAATTGTAAAACTAAATTATGAGCCAGACATTAAAAAAACCAGATTGGATAAGAGTGAAAGCCCCTGTTTCTGAAGGTTATCATAGTACCAAGAAGCTGGTTAAGGATCTTAAATTAAACACTGTGTGTGAAGAGGCAGCTTGCCCGAACATTGGTGAATGCTGGGAGAAGAAGCATGCGACGGTAATGATACTAGGCTCTATTTGCACGAGAGCATGTGCATTTTGTAACGTAGCAACTGGTCGGCCAGACCTGCTAGATCCTCACGAGCCAGAGCGCCTAGCAGAAGGTGTTGGTAAACTTGGCCTTGAGCATGTTGTAATAACTTCAGTAGATAGAGATGATCTACCAGATGGAGGGGCGGAGCATTTTGCTCGCTGTATTAAAGAGATAAGAAAAGCAGCGCCTGAAACAACAATCGAGATTCTAACTCCTGATTTCCTCAGAAAAGAAGGTGCGCTAGAGATTGTTGTTGAGGCAAAGCCGGATGTATATAATCATAATATTGAAACTGTACCTTCTTTATATAAAACGATTCGTCCAGGAGCTAGATATTTTCATTCGCTGAATTTACTGCATAATGTAAAAAAACTGGATCCTGAGATATTTACCAAGTCGGGTCTTATGGTCGGCCTTGGTGAGACTAATGATGAAGTCTTGCAGCTTATGGAAGATCTTAGGTCCGCAAATGTTGATTTTATTACAATAGGACAATATCTGCAACCAACTAAAAAGCATGCCAGTGTTGACAGGTTCGTTACGCCAGATGAATTTAAATATCTAGAAAGCTCTGCAAAGGCTAAAGGCTTCTTGATGGTTTCTGCGTCACCGCTTACTAGGTCCTCTTATCATGCAGGTGATGATTTTCAAAAACTCAAGCAGGCGCGTATGGAAATGCTTGCAGTATAGAATAGCTGTCTAACATGATAGCTGCTATAAAAAATTATAATTAATTGAAGGAAAAAGATTTTATGAGATCTTATGAACTAACAAAAATAATGCCATATGATGCAAAATTAGTGCGTGATGTGATATTAGATGTAGAAAAATACCCATTATTTTTGCCATATTGCAAAAATGCACAAATTCTTAAGAAGAATGGTGACTACTTTTTAGCGAAAATGCAAGTAACATATAAAAACTACTCTGGAAGCTACATTTCAAGGGTTTTCTCTGGCGAAGAAAATGATGAATATATTATTAAAGTTGACGCAGTTTCAGGGCCATTTAGGCACTTAAACAATATCTGGACGATAAAATCAGTAAATAATGAGGCCAAAGTGCATTTTTCTATTGATTTTCAGTTTAAATCAGGGATACTAGATAAGGTTATAGGTTTAATGTTCTCTCGCATTGCGAAGAAAATCACCAATGCTTTTGAGTCAAGAGCCGGTGAAATTCATGCTAGAAGAAGCTAAAATTTTACCAATACTTATAACAAAAGCTTATATTTATATTTAAGTCATTTTGGGAAGATATATTGAGTCAAAATAGCTTAGTGTATTTATTTTAAACGTTTATTTTTGTAAAAAATTATTTTAAGGAGTAAAATCATGAACAAAGGAGAATTTGTATCATTCATAGCAAGCAATAACAATTGTACTAAAGCTGAAGCAGAAAGATCAATAGATATGTTTACAAGCTCAGTGCTAGAAGCGCTGTCGAAAGGTAAAGGAGTTTCTTTGGTTGGTTTCGGTAGTTTTACAGTTTCTCATGTTGCTGCAAGAACTGGTCATAACCCAAAAACTGGTAAACCAATTAAAATTGCTGCTCGTAACCAAGCTAAATTTAAAGCTGGCCAAAAAATGAAAGATGCTTGTAATTAATAGTTATCATATTTGGTGAAAAGCTCAAAAAACAAAAACATAGTACTTAAAAAAAATGAGTATTGCTTTTTGCATTTTGCAGAATAATGTTTTTTTTATGAAGAGTTTGTTATCAAATTTCATTTTACAAATGCGTTTAAGGTCTTCCTTAAGCGCATTTTTTTATTTATTATATATATTTATACAAACATTTTTCTTTTATGCCAATAATACGAGTGCTGCTGTCGCAGAGCAAGATTTTTCCGCTAGATTATGCAAGCGATGCTAGCTATAATATTGGGGATTTGGTTCTGGTTCCGTTTAGGAATAAGAAGCTTGTAGGTATTGTTTGGCAGGTTGATGTTGCAGATTCAGGAAAGAAATTAAAAAGAACTTGTGAGCAGTCAGAGCTTTTATTTAAAGGTAGAGTCTCGGATTCGACTATAGCGCTTATAAAAAAGGCATCTGATTATTATAATGCAGAGCTTGGATGCATAGCCCGCCTAGCGCTGCCTGTAAATGTAAATGAAGGACCGATAAAGATACGCTCTCAGGAAATTATTGAGAGCCATAAACTAACTAAGCTTTCCAAGAGCCAACAGAGTGTTTTAGAAAGTATAAATTCAAGCGATAGGCCAGTATTGATTCAGGGTGTGACTGGCTCTGGTAAGACTGAAGTTTATTTTCATTGTGTTATGCAGCAACTGCAAGAGGGCAGGCAGGCGCTGATAATGCTGCCAGAGATTGCCCTTAGCAAACAGATAATAAATCGTTTTATAGATCGCTTTGGTTTTGAGCCTGTTATTTGGAATTCGGGCGTCACTCCTGTGCAGAAAAGAAGGGCTCTTCGCGGCATTATAAATGGTGACGCTAAGGTGGTAATAGGTGCAAGAAGTTCGCTGTTTTTGCCATATAAGAATCTCGGCGTGATAGTTGTTGATGAGGAGCATGATAGTTCCTATAAGCAGTCTGAGGGCATTGCATATAATGCCCGGGATATGGCCGTACTTCGTGGGCATATTGAAAAAAGCAAGGTGCTACTTTTGTCTGCAACTCCTTCGATAGAGTCCATTTATAATGCAAGACTTGGGAAATATGTGCTACAAAAACTGGAGAGTCGTTTTAATAAAGCCGTGCTACCTGATATTGATATTGTTGATATGCGCAATGAGAGTTTGCAGCGCAATAATTGGCTCTCTAGCTCTGTTGTAAACGCAATTGATGCGACTCTTGCTAAAGGCATGCAGGTTTTGCTCTTTTTGAATAGGCGAGGATACGCACCGCTTATGCTATGCAAGGCTTGTGGTTACCGCGCTGAATGTAAGTCATGTTCAGCATCTATGGTTATGCATAGATCCCCTGCTCGATTAGAGTGCCATCATTGCGGAGATGTGTCAAGGATTCATGAGTCATGCCCAGAATGTAAGGAAGACGATACTTTAATCTTATGCGGCCCAGGAATTGAAAGGATAGCAGAAGAGGTTGGATCGAAGTTTCCAGAAAGCAATGTGCAGGTAATAAGCAAAGAGCAGTCAGCTAAAGAATCTGAAATGCAGCAAATGCTGCAAAAGATGGAGTCAGGAGAGATTGATATTCTAATTGGAACACAGATTGTTACTAAAGGATATCATTTCTCGAAGTTGCATTTGGTTGTAGTTGTTGATGCTGATGCCTGCTTTGCTGGCGGTGATTTGCGCGCTTCGGAAAAAACTTTTCAACTACTTAATCAGGTAGGAGGTAGAGCAGGGCGAGAAGGCGCTAAGGGGCAGGTGCTGATTCAAACTTATGCGCCAGATCATAAGGTTCTGCAAGCATTAATTGGCGGCGATAACGATTCCTTCATAGAGACCGAAATTAATATCAGGAAAGAAGCGCAGATGCCGCCTTTTTATAAAATGGTAGCTCTGACAATTACCGGTAAAAATCCAGATAAAACCAAAAGTTTTGCTCAGCAAATAGTAGCTTGTGCGCCGCGAGGGGATTTGCGGGTCCTAGGGCCCGCTGAAGGTTTGATGTATAAGATATCAGGTAAATATCGTTATAAGATTCTGGTGATTTGCG
>JAHDBQ010000040.1 GCA_020630305.1 Alphaproteobacteria bacterium
TGTATTTTTTGGAGCTAAATTAGAAATAGAGTTGTCAATAAAAGCTTATATAAGCTACCAAAACACTAAATAAATAATTTAAAATAAAGGTTACAATTATGTCTAAGAATAAAGAGTCAACTAATCCTGCAGCATTTTTAACAACTGCTATACGCGGCATGAGATCAATGCAAAACAATATTAATAAAGATCAGCAAAAATTACTTGAGAAAACAGCGACTATATATAATGAGAATAAGGAGGTTAATGATAATTTTACTCAGTTAGTTATTGATAGAGTTAAATTGTTCAAAAAAGCTTCGGAAGATTTCAATGAGAGTTTAAATAAATTAAAAGCAGATAACAAGGATGATTACAACAAGTTGCCATTTGGCGTGCGTAGCAATAAGGCTTTAGATATTGCGACTCATACTTTAGAAACAATAGAAAAAAATCCAAATATCATAGATCGGCTCTGTAAAGGAACTATTCCTTTTGATTCTAGCATAACTAAAAGTTTGCCTAGTTTGACCTTGGAAGAAAATGAAAATTATTGGGGTACGTCTAAAGTAACAATCACTAGCTTTTTACTGAAGCAAATTCATGATGAATTAGCGGGTGAGTCATTAAATTACGATGATTATCCAGCTATTTTTCATCCATTCGATGCTGGTAGCGTTCAGGAATCTCCTTATTATGTAATTCATAGCGGTTATTCCTGGGGAGGGGATCGTGCCTCAACTATTCAAACTAAACCTTATGATTGCACCAGCATGTTAGAAGATGTTTACCAACTACCTCCAAATACTGCTAGCTCAGCAGATTTAGTGCTATCTGCTAGGTTTATAGATAATCCAGAATATAACCTAACTATAGACGCATGGAAATGGAGCACAGATACTTGGAAAGAAAGCCCAAGCTATAAGTTAACTGAGTTGCTTAATACTCATCAGAATCCAGAAGTTGGTGATATCGTAGCGCTTAGAAGATTTAATGAGAAATCTACACAAGAAAACAGCCTAGGCACTGGAGGCCATGGCGCTATTTTTGTTGGTAATGATAATGGACATCAAGTTGTTATTGAATATACCAGAGAAATGCCAAATATGGAAGGTTTTGGTATAAGGTATAAAAAAGATGGTGATGAACAAAACACCAATGAAGTACATTACCTAATTAGGAACAATGATGGTTTAGATTTGAGTAAGTTAATTGATGCCCCAGAGGTTATTATGTATGATATCAATAATCCACAGCAAACTCTGGATACGCTTACCGAATATGCAGACTGCATGCTTGCCGGAAACCATTTATCTGAAGAGCTTGATTGTTAGGTTTGACCTCATCTGCAAATTTAAAAGGCCGTGTTGCTTTGTTAAAACGGCCTTTTTTGCTTACTTTTAATACAACTGCATAAACTATATTTTGTTTTCAATTAAAGCTATCGTTTCTTGGATGCCGTATAGTTTGAAGAAGCTACCAACCTTGGCCCTTGAGTTTGCCCTAGCAATATCTCGTATATCTCTTTAAAGAAATCTCGTAAATTCTCATAGCCGACTTCTCTACCAATCACTTTGATTAGGCTTTGAATTTCTCTTCTGCGGTTTCTGATTCATTTATACCTTGCAAAGCCTCGATAATCTGATTAAGCAGCTGTTTTTACTTATTATCTTCTAAAAAAAGAAAATAATTTAAATTTTTTCTGGACTTTTCAGGGGGGGCGATGTATAAAGATCGTTAAGTTAGTTATAACTTAATCACATAAAGGGCTTGTAGCTCAGTTGGTTAGAGCGCTCCGCTCATAACGGAGTGGTCGCAGGTTCAAGTCCTGCCGGGCCCACCATCTATATTCCAATTTATCATCAAAAAGCAAAAAAACACTTGCAAAGAAATTCACCTTTCTTTATAAATATGATTTCAAATTAAAATTATTAAAGGTTTATACAATATGAGCATTGAATATACATTCTCAATAATCAAGCCAGATGCAACAAAAAGAAATGTAACTGGTGCAATTAATTCTTATCTAGAAAAGGCTGGGCTTTCAGTAGCAGCACAAAAAATGGTAGTGCTAACTAAAGATCAAGCAGAGTCATTCTATGGTGAGCATAAAGAAAGACCATTTTTTGGTAGCCTTGTTAGCTACATGACTTCAGGCCCTGTAATACTTCAAGTATTAAAAGGTGAAAATGCTGTTGCTAAAAACAGAGAAGTTATGGGCGCAACAAATCCAGCAGAAGCAGATGCAGGCACAATTAGAAAAGACTTTGCAGAAAGTATTGAAGCAAATAGCGTGCATGGTTCAGATAGCCCAGAGAGTGCTGAAAGAGAAATTTCTTTTTTCTTTAACAAAGAGGAAATTGTAATCTAAAGGAAATTGTTTCACGTGAAAAGATATGATGTAATTGTAATAGGTGGAGGGCATGCAGGGTGTGAAGCAGCTGCAGCCTCTGCTAGGTGCGGTGCTAGCACGTTATTAATTACATTAAAGCCGGAAAATTTGGGCGAAATGTCCTGCAATCCGGCCATAGGGGGAGTAGCAAAAGGCATTTTGGTAAGGGAGATAGACGCGCTAGACGGGCTTATGGGAAGGGTCATTGATAAGTCTGGCATACATTATAAAATGCTGAATGAAAGCAAGGGGCCTGCCGTGTGGGGCCCTAGAGCTCAAGCAGATAGATCTTTGTATAGACAAAGTATGTATGAGGAGATAGATAATCAAGAAAATCTTGATGTAATTTATGACTCGGTAGAAGATATTTTAATAGAGGGTAGAGTAGTTCGCAGTGTTGTAACAAAAACAAATGGTGATATTGAGGCTGCTTCTGTGGTATTAACGACTGGCACATTTTTGTCCGGGGTCATTCATATTGGGGATAAAAAATACCCAGCAGGTAGGGATGGAGAGCCAGCATCATATGGTCTATCTAAAACTTTAGACAGAGAGGGTTTTAATTTATCTAGGCTAAAAACGGGCACGCCAGCAAGATTAGATTCAACTACAATTGATTATTCTAGGACCGAACCTCAACCGGGGGACAAAGTGCCAAGGACTTTTTCTTCGATGGTTTTAAATGTGGATGTGCCTCAGATTAACTGTTATATAACATCAACAACCGCAAAGACGCACAAAATTATACAAGATAATATCAAGAAATCAGCAGTATATTCGGATCAAATAAATGGTGTGGGCCCTAGATACTGCCCATCTATTGAAGATAAGATAGTTAGATTCAGTTCCAAAGCAAGTCATCTAGTGTTTTTAGAGCCTGAAGGTTTGGATGATAATGTGGTATATCCAAATGGTATTTCTACTTCATTACCAGAAGATGTTCAAGAAAAATTTATTAGAACGATACCGGGGCTTGAAAATGTTAGAATAATAAAGCCTGGATATGCTATTGAGTATGATTATGTTGACCCTAGAGAGCTTCACCATACTATGGAAACAAAAAAAGTTGATGGGTTATTTTTAGCTGGTCAAATTAACGGCACTACTGGCTATGAAGAAGCAGGAGGGCAAGGTCTTGTTGCAGGAGCTAATGCTGCTCTTAAAACTCTGGGAAAAGAGAGTTTTGTTTTAAGCCGCTCTGATTCTTACATTGGAGTAATGATAGATGATTTAGTTACCTTGGGAACTTCAGAGCCTTATAGAATGTTTACGTCACGATCTGAATATCGTTTGTCGCTCAGAGCAGATAATGCAGATTTAAGATTGACGCAAAAGGGAATTGATGTTGGTATTGTTAGAGAAAAGAGAAAAGATCATTTTAATGATAAGCTTGAAAAATTAGAAGCATTAAGGCGCTTATTAAAGGAAAATATTTATACCACAAACCAACTAGTAAAATTGGGGTTTAAAGTTTCTCAGGATGGTTCAAGAAAAAGTCTTTATGAATTAATTGGTTTGCCTGGCTTTGGTGTAGATAAAATAAAAAAGCTTTGCTCGAGTGTAAATAACTATTCTGATTCAATATTAAGCTATTTATTTATAGAGTCTAAATATTCATCGTACCTAAAAAGGCAAGAAAGCGATATCAAAATGTTCAGGCTTGAGGAGGAGGCGGAAATACCAGCTGATATTGATTATAAATCAATAAAGAGTCTTTCTAACGAAGTTCAAGAAAAGTTACTATCAAACAAGCCAAGAACAATATCTACAGCAAAGAAAATACCTGGAATAACTCCTTCCGCTATTACTGCTATCATAATTCATATGAAGGGGCAAAATGCTTGAGAGTGTTTCATGTGAAGTGAGAGAGTGTTTGGAAGAATACAAGCAGTTATTACTTAAATGGAATGAAAAAATAAATTTGATAGGTTCATCAACTGCTAATGATATTGATAATAGGCATTTTTTAGACTCACTGCAATTGGTACAATATATTAAAAATTTCGATATTGAAATTATTGATTTTGGCTCCGGCGCAGGGTTGCCTGGAATTGTGCTGTCAATATGTGGAGTTAGAAAAGTTACTTTAGTAGAGAGTGACACAAGAAAATGCGCTTTCTTGCGTCAAGCTGCTAAGCTCTCTAGCAACGAGGTTAGGATTATTAATGATAGAATTGAAAATATTGATACTATTAATTGTGATATTATAACAT
Organism: Alphaproteobacteria bacterium; assembly: GCA_020630305.1. Taxonomy (GTDB): domain Bacteria; phylum Pseudomonadota; class Alphaproteobacteria; order Rickettsiales; family Rickettsiaceae; genus Megaera_A. The sequence goes on from JAHDBQ010000040.1 coordinate 4,585, forward strand.
CTAGGGCATTTAGTGAGCTAAGTAATATATTTGATTTGGCATCAAGATTTGAAGTTAAAGATAAATTTTTATTGCATAAAGGCCTGTCGTATCAAAAAGAAATTGGCAAAGCGCAAAGAGATTGGTTGTTTAATTATGAAGTTCATGATAGCATTAGTTCTTGTGAAGGTAAGGTATTAGAAATAAAAAACTTGAAAAAGAATAATGAGCGCTAAAATTATTTCTGTAGTAAATCAAAAAGGTGGCGTGGGTAAGACTACCACGGCTGTGAATTTGGCTACGATTTTTGCAGTTATGGATAAGAGGGTTTTGCTAGTCGATATTGATTCTCAGGGTAATAGTAGCAGTGGAGTCGGTATTGCACAAGGTGACAGGAAAATAACATCTTATAACTTATTTTGTGGTAGTCATGATATTAACGATGCCATTCACAAAACCGAAGTTCCTGGATTGTTTGTTGTTTCTTCGAATACAAATTTGGCCGCTGCTGAGCTCGATTTAGCTGGCAAAGATAGTCATGAATATATATTGCAAGAAATTTTAAAGCCAGTAATTGATGAATTTGATTATATTTTAATTGACTGTCCACCATCTCTTGGTATTTTAACCCTTAATGCATTGGTTGCCAGTCATGAAGTTTTGATTCCTATGTTATGTGATTTCTATTCCTTGGAAGGCTTAAGCCATTTACTTAAAACTATTGAGATCATCGAGAAAAAATTGAATCCAAAAATAAAGATTGCAGGAATTTTATTTACAATGTACGATAAACGCAATAAATTGACTGAGCAGGTTGAAAGTGACGTTAGATCTTGCCTTGGTAAATTAGTGTATGATACCAGAATCCCGCGTAACGTTAAATTGTCGGAAGCTCCTTCACATGGAAAGGCAGCTATAATATACGATCATAAATGTTCGGGTTCTCTTGCATATATTAGCTTGGCAAAAGAGATAATGTCCCGCCAGGGACAAAAAGAAGAAGTTTTAGAATTATAATTTTACAGGTTTATTTATGAGTAATAGAGTTTTAGGAAGGGGATTATCTTCATTGCTTAAGGAAGAAGTGGCTCCAGTAGAAATAAGCACATCTGAGAATTCATTAGATATTGATTTGCTTGATATTAATACAGACCAGCCCCGCAAAATTTTTGATAAAGAAAAAATCAAGGAACTGGCGGATTCTATAGTTAGCCATGGTCTGGTGCAACCGATTGTTGTGAAAAAACTAATTTCTGGCAGATACCAGATAATTGCTGGAGAGCGTAGATTTAGGGCGTGCAGACTTGCTGGTTTAAAGAATGTTCCTGTTATAAAAAAGGATTTTGATAGAAAGCAGATTCTAGAAATAGCCCTGATAGAAAATATTCAGCGTCAAGAACTTACAGCTATAGAAGAAGCAGAAGGCTATCAAAAGCTAGTTGAGGAATATGGTTATTCTGCAGCAGATCTAGCTGCATCTGTTGGTAAAAGTCGAAGTCATGTGGCAAATATTTTGCGCCTAAATCAGCTGCCTGATTTGGTCAAGCAAATGGTGAATGAAGGTAAGCTTAGTATGGGCCATGCTCGTTGTTTAATTGCAGTTGAAGATGCTGAAAATTTGGCAGCTAAGATAATTGCAAATGATTTAAATGTGAGGCAAGCTGAGGATCTGGCTAATCAAAGAAAAAACAATGCACGCAAAAAAAATAAGGACCACTCGCAAGGCAATAATAGTAATCAAGAAGTAGACGAGGATTTAGTATTGCTTGGTTATTCACTGAGCGAGAAATACGGAGTTAAAGTTGTTGTTGAAAATTCATGGAATGGTGGTAAAGTATCATTTCATTACAGCAATCTAGAAGAGCTAGATAAAATTCTAACAAAAATAGGACAAAATTAATGGAATTATTTTTAGATAGTACTGATATTTTTGAAATTAAAAAATATCAAGATTTTGGTATCATTGACGGTGTTACTACTAATCCATCTTTGATGGCAAAGGCCAAAATGGGTTTTCATGAAACAGCTAGTAACATTTGCAAATTAGTAAACGGAGATGTGAGTATTGAAGTTGCTTCTAATGACTATGATAACATGATAGAAGAGGGAAAAAAAATTCTTGATATTTCTTCAAATGTAGTTATAAAATTACCCGTAACTTGGGATGGCCTAAAAGCATGCAAATATTTTGCAATGAAAGAAAAAAAGGTCAATATGACTCTTTGCTTCTCTGCAAACCAGGCAATTCTAGCTGCAAAAGCTGGGGCTACTTATATTTCTCCTTTTATTGGCAGGTTAGATGATATTGGTGCAGATGGCATGCAGCTTATTGAAGATATAAGAGATATATACGATAATTACGAATATAATACTAAAATTCTTGCAGCTTCAATAAGAACAGCTTCGCATGTCAGAGAGGCAGCCTTGTGCGGCGCAGATGTTGCAACTATTCCAGTTAAGGTTCTAGAAGATCTTGTGAAGCACAGCCTTACAGATAAAGGTTTGCAGCAATTCAATAATGATTGGCTAAACTCTGGCCTAAAAATTTAATCGACAAAAATAGGAAAAAAATAATGTCATATCAATATGTTTATGTAATGAAGGGCTTAAGTAAGTCCATCAATGGAAAAGAAATATTAAAAGAAACCTGGCTTTCTTTTTTGCCGGGTGCAAAAATAGGGATCATTGGCCATAATGGCGCCGGTAAATCCACTTTGCTTAAAATAATGGCCGGTCTTGATAAAGAATATGAAGGTGAGGCTTTTGTTGCAGATGGAGTGAAAGTTGGATATTTGCCGCAGGAGCCACAACTAGACTCTTCTAAAAATGTTTTCGAGAACATAATGGAAGGTATGTCTGAGACTAAGCAATTAATTGATGAGTTTAATGAAGTCAGCGCTAAGTTTGCAGAAGAAA
>JAHDBQ010000041.1 GCA_020630305.1 Alphaproteobacteria bacterium
ATTTATTAAGTATATTGGTGTATTATCAATATATGTTGTAGTTATTAATTGTCTTTATGTTTAAAGTAAAATAAAATTGTGCGCTGTAGATCACTTTGCTTTTTTAGTGATTTGCTATAATAATTTTATGCAGGAGGGAAGGTGAGTGTCTAAGAAAATTATTGCTGGAAAAGTTATACACCCAATGAATGGTCAAAAAGTTTGTGTTAGAAAATTAGATAGCAAATTCTATTTAAAGCTAGCAACCGAAAATAGTAGTATATTATTTTATAATGAGCACTTTAATCCCTTGTTGGATATGTATGTGCAGCATGTGAAAGATTATATTGAAGATAATTGTCCAAATTTATCCCAAGAGAATAGCAGAAAATTACTGGCAACCCTTAATAAAGAAGAGGTTGTTTTTAGAGATGTGTATAAAATATGTCATGATTTGCAATATCATTACAGAGATTTTTTATCAGATATGCTGGGAACTATCTTAGTAAATAATCACAAGTATTTATTTGGTTTGATTTTGGATTGGGAGTTTATGTCTGAAGATAGGATGTTTCCTATGCAACTTGCTTTAAAATATGATAATACAGAATTTGTGAAGGTTGCCTTAAAAAAAGGCTATGATTATAATGAAGAAGATATAAATGGCATGAACATGGTGCATTCTGCAGTATTATTTGATAGCATTAATTCTTTGCAGATGATTTTGAATTATGATGCGTATCAAGATTATATTCCAGAATTAATTAATGCCCAAGATGACTATGGATCAACTCCGCTGCATATTGCTGCTCAATTTAAGAAAAATGATATATTAAATTTGTTGCTTGAAAAAGAAGCTAAATTAAACATTCAGGACTTGGCTGGCAAGACTCCATTATTTTTAGCTTGCGAATATGGAAATTTAGATGCTCTGGATAAACTAATTAATAAAGGAGCGGATCTTAATATTAAGACCAGCTCAGATCATTCTGCGCTTCATGCATGTATATTTTCTAAATACAAGCTAGAAATAGCTGAAAAATTAATTTCGGCAGGAGCTAAAACTAATCAAGTTGATAGAAACAGTAATACTCCTTTAATGGCCTTGAAGGCAAAAATAAATTATGATATTCAAGATAGGATAGAGGTTGCTAAAGAAGATAAGCAGTTGCTAGAGTTATTTGAAAACAGTTTCTTGAAGATGAAGCATGATGAAATTATTAATATGCCAGCGATAGATTTATTGCTGGGTGATGATTGCTGCGATGAGAATTATAATCCTGATGAAGTTTTTCCTAAGCTAGGAGAAAGCGGTGAGTGCGTTGTTGTTTTTAACGACAGTGCTGAGTGCCAGGCTTCATCTGAGATTGCATAAATAAGCGTGATAGTAATTTGCTAAATGCTGTAATAGCTTATGGTAAATAATATAATTATCTGTTATAATCCTGCTTAGTTAAAGTAAAATATGTTAAAAAAAATATGAAAAAAGATGTAGCTATTATTGGTGCTGGACCGGTTGGAATATTTAGTGTTTTTCAGGCTGGAATGCTTGGCATGAGCTCTGTCGTTATTGACTCTCTAGAGGTGATTGGTGGGCAATGCTCTGCGCTGTATCCTGAAAAGCCTATATATGATATTCCCGGCTATCCAAGTATTAGCGCCCAATTGCTGATTAATAATTTGACTAAGCAAGCAGAGCCATTCAATCCTGAATATTTACTCAATCGCCAGGTCAACTCTCTTGTTCAAGAAAGTAATAGATTTATTTTAAATACAAGCTCTGGCGATGTTATAGAATCTAAGATTGTACTTATTGCTGCAGGAGCAGGGTGCTTTGGACCAAATAGGCCGCCGCTTGAGAACATCACGGCATATGAGGGTAAGTCTGTCTTTTATATGGTAAAAAAACGCGAAGCTATGGCCGGCAAAAAAATTGTTGTTGCCGGCGGTGGGGACTCAGCTCTTGATTGGGCGATATCACTTTCTGATATTGCTGATGTCACTATCGTTCATAGACGCAAGAAGTTTAGAGCAGCGCCCGCAAGTATCGGGAAAATTCAGGAATTAGAAGTTGCTGGCAAAATAAAGTTGGTCACTGATTATCAGCTTGACTCCTTGCAAGGAGAAGGTGGAAATTTAAGCGCGGTAATAGTTAGAGATCTGGATGGAAAGCTAAGAGAAATTGAAGCGGAAATATTATTACCATTTTTTGGTCTTTCGCAGGATCTTGGACCAATTTTAAAATTTGGTTTAGATACGCAAAATAATTATATCAAGGTTTCGCAGCCAAGCTACGAAAGCAGTATTAATGGTATTTATGCGGTTGGAGATGTGGCGAAATATCCAGGCAAATTAAAGCTAATCCTAACTGGCTTTGCGGAAGTTTCGTCTGCGCTGCATCATTCTTATTCTAGGGTGTTTGAAGGTAAGGCGTTGCATTTCGAATATTCTACTTCAAAAGGAGTAGGATCTGATTCAGAAGTAATATAATTTTTTTTGATTAGTCAATATTCATTGACCCTAGCGTCTAGATGCTTTACTTTGAAATAGTATAACTAAATTATGGGAGAAACTAATGAAAAATAAAAAGAGTGATGCAAATTCTAGTGAGTCAGTATGGACGGATGTTTCAATGAGTGAGTCTTTTGAAGAAAAGAAGGTTGAGCTTATAAATCCTGCAACTTTCATTGTTAACAATTGCACAACTAATTCTGATATGTCTAAGCTTAAAGTTGATTTTGATCCTAATTCAATAATTTTTCTTCACGAAGATAGCAAGCTATATTTGATAACTGCTACAATTGATTTTGAAATGCTTAATATGAACGCTGATTTGCTTGGTAATCACGAGTTATAAAGCGTAGAAAATCAGGTGCTGGAAATAAGACCTTAGTTAAAATATAATGGTGTTAAAAAGTGTAGCTAACTAAATAACTCTTGCTACTAAATAGCTCAGTGCTAATTTTTCACTTCTGTATTTTGTTGTTCATTTTTAATGGGAGTGGTTGGAGCTGGGGTAGCATCTTGTTCCTCTACTTCCCATTCGAATTTTGTAGGATTATATTTCAGCATTCTTGGCTTAGTGTCTATGCTATCGAACATTATATCTTGCATTAAATCTTCTTGGACAGATAAAAACGCTCCGTTTAAAAGCTGAAAATCAGGGTAATATGGTTGATAATTTTTATATTCAAGATGCACATATTTGCTTTTAATTGCATTTAGTGATATGTTCCTCATATCGTCTAAAGATCTCACCAGCTTCTTATTAAGCGCCTTAACCAGAACGCGGTAGTTGCTCTTGTTGTTTTGATAAAATGCCTGAGGAATGCTGCTGAAGCTACTACCGTTTTGTACGTTAGTTAATGCTACGCGGCCAAGAGGTATGCCATATTTTGCAGCAACAAAATCATCTGATTCGAAGAAAATACCGCCAGCGAAATCCCACATTTTTTTTACTTTGTAACCATTAATATCGTACAGGGCTATTTCGATATCTATCTCGCTGCCATTTCTAATTACGGTGATATTTGCACTAGCTGAATCTGACGCGCTCATTTCAAGATCAAGCAGCGCAAGGTCAGCATTTATCTTTTTGCCATTTATTTTCCATAAAATATCACCAGCTTTTAATTTGCCTTCCGCCGGGCTACCTGGGATAAGCGATCCTACAGTGATAACTCTGTTACGAGCATTCGGGAATTCCTTTATGTAGGAGTCCATTTTACCCTTTGGAAAACTGCGATGTTTTGTGGCTTTGTCTAGTGAATAAAGTTCCGTAATTACACCAATATGTTTTCTTTTGGGATCTTTGCCATCTTGCAAATACTTTAGTATATACTGTACATAATCACCCTTTAGGGCAATAGCATAGCTTTTCCCACCACCATAAAGAACTCCGACAGCCTTGTTGTCTTTATTTAATATTGGCGAACCGCTAGAGCCACCAGCTGAGTTCATGTTTATAACATAAGAGCCTTGAGGCATTTCGCCATTTATATTAAATAATTCCGATAAATAGCCGCTGTGAAAAGAGAACCCTTGTCCCTCTGAGTTACCAACTATGAATACTTCAGTGCCAAGTTCTGGTTTTTTGCTAGTGAATTCTACCACTTCAAATTCTACAGGTAGGTCTTTCGGGTCAATTTTTAGAATCGCTACATCTACATATTGATCGTAATATGCAAGCTTAGCTTCTGCTTGCTGGCCATTATGGAAGGTAACAAAATATGTTCCTGTGCACGCCCTTCCCACCACGTGGTTGTTAGTGATTAAAAATCCATTTTTGCTATCAACGATAAACCCCGTACCCGTCCAGCTACCTGTAGAAGAGTAAGCGGAAACCGGCACTCTGCTGGTAATAGTGACAATTGATTTGCGCACTTTGTCGATTGATTTTTTATCTTGCACGCTAGCGTTTGCAGTTAAATAAACGCAGCAAACTGCAAGAATAATAATATTTTTAATGAATTTCATATGTAACCCTAGTTTGAAATGGCGATATTTTTAGCTTCTTGGTAAATTTACTAAAGCTGCATTGTAATATCTTCTAATTGTAATATCTTCTAGGATAATAATTTTATTCCTAGAATATGTCAAATATAATTTTGGATATCAGCCAAATTCACAAAACATTAAAACAAATTAATCAATATCTTGACAGTTCATTGATTTATGATATAATGCACTAAAATAAATTAATATTTTAAATTAAATTAGGTGCTTACTATGAAAAGAAGTGAAGAAGTTAACAGTAGCTTAGTAGGTCAACAGGCAAAAAGACAAAAAACATCTGAAGAATTAGCGAGTTCTTCAAGTTCAGATGCAAATAGCAAAAGGCCAGCTGAAGCGCTAGAAGCGCATGACAAAGGACATAAAAAGCCTAAAACTATGCTTGATGAGTTTATTAGTTTTACAAAAAATAATGATTTAGAGTCTTGCAAAAACTATCTTGAGCACCACCCTGAATTGATTTGCCAGAAGGATGCTAATGAGAATTCATTGCTGCATTATACAGCTTCGAGTGGTAAATTGAATGCGTTTCAAGCTTTTATAGAAACAGGAGCTAAAATCGATGTTATAAACAAAGATGGACACACAGCGCTTCATTTGGCAATCTTCAATAAACACTCCGCTATAGCTAAAATACTTATAGAAAATACAAGTAAAGATAAGATTGATGCTGTTGATAAACACGGCCAAACGGCTGTTTATATAGCTGCTTGGAAAGGTGAGGTAGAAATAATTAAACTTCTTGTAAGTAAAGGAGCTGATGTTAATAAGGCAACAGAAAGTGATGGATCTTCACCGCTCCATACAGCTGCCAAGTATGGTAATGTTAATGCACTTCAAGTACTTATAGAAGTAGGAGCTAATGTTAACGCTATAAATAATGTCAAACAAACTCCGCTTCAAGTAGCAATCTTGCATAAGCAATCAGCTGCAGCTAAACTACTTGTAGAAGATACAAGTAAAGCTAACATTGATGCTATTGATATGCACGGCCAAACGGCTGTTTGTATAGCTGCTTGGAAAGGTGAGGTAGAAATAATTAAACTTCTTGTAAGTAAAGGAGCTGATGTTAATAAGGCAACAGAAAGTGATGGATCTTCACCGCTCCATACAGCTGCCAAGTATGGTAATGTTAATGCACTTCAAGTACTTATAGAAGTAGGAGCTAATGTTAACGCTATAAATAATGTCAAACAAACTCCGCTTCATTTAGCAATCTTATATAAGCAATCAGCCGCAGCTAAACTACTTGTAGAAAATACAAGTAAAGCTAACATTGATGCTATTGATATGCACGGCCAAACGGCGGTTTATATAGCTGCTTGGAAAGGTGAGGTGGAAATAATTAAACTTCTTGCAAGCAAAGGAGCTGATGTTACTAAGGTAAAAGAAGGGAACGGATATACTCCGCTTCATACAGCTGCCCAGAATGGTAATATTAATGTACTTCAATTACTTATAGAATTAGGAACTAACATTGATGCTGTTAGTAAATACGACCAAACGCCGGTTTATATAGCTGCCTGCAAAGGTGAGGTAGAAGTAATTGAACTTCTTGCAAAAAAAGGAGCCGATGTTAATAAGAAAGAAGTAAGAAATGGGTACTCTCCTCTTCATGTAGCAATATGCGAAGGTCAAGCAGCTGCTATTGAATCTCTTATAAAAAATGGAGTTGATGTTAGTAAAATTGGTCAGCAGCTTCTTGATTTTGCAGTGCGTTGTCAGCAACCAGATTCAATTAAAGCCCTGATAAAAAATGGAGTTAAATTTTACATAAGTAATAAAACTATATTGCATACAATTGCCGGTTACAATGAAATAGTAGGCGATGAGGTGAAAAAAACTAAATTCGCAGATGATAAATTAAAGGAAGTTCAAACAATTCTCAAGCTAGATAATATTAAAGATTTTATAGATTTAGAGTGCGAGGGTGGTGCAGCAATTTGGCTTGCAGCAAAAAAAGGTCATTTACCTATAGTAAATGCTTTAATAAAAGCAGGGGCTAATTTTAATATTAGGGATAGCAGAGGAAAAACTCTTCTTCAATACTCAATAGAAAATAAAAAAACAGAGTTAGCTAAAATGCTTCTTGAGCAAGATAATATTAATATTCATATATATAGCGCCAATTCAGATAGTCCTTTCATTATGTCTATAAAAAAAGGAATGGCAGATGTAGTATCCCAAATTTCAGGAAAGTTAGATAGTATTGATTGGGTTAATGGACAAAATACATTAAACGTAGCAATTACTTCTGGGGGCTCCCATAAACAAAAAATAATAAAAGAGCTGATAGAAAAAGGTGCTGACGTCAATGTGATATATCAAAGAAAGACTCCTCTAATGCATACAGCCCGTAGAAATATTTCCGATAAGATGAAATTGAATATAGCAAAACAATTATTAGAACAAAAAGCAGATATTTATTATACTGGTGAAAGAAATCAAACTGCTTTTTCTTTGTTTTCAGGAAATAATACCATAACAAAATTGCTGCTAGATACAGTAGAAACACGCATAGAAAAATCTATTTCAAAAGTAAGTGAATTACAAGAAGCTAACGAGGGGCAAAAAATTGACATAAAAGATCTTCTTGACAAAGTATCTGTTCTTGGCATGCTACATTGCTTTGCTTCGGTCGCTGCTAGTCGAAATATAAATCAAGAGCTCAAGGCGAAAGTAGAGCAGTTTTCTAATCAGCTAGATCATCATATAGCTTTACACTGGCCTTTAATAGAAAGATCATGCAAGTATATGGATACTATGCTTTCTGAAAAATCAGCGGCCTTTGAAACTGTATATTATAATTTTATGGGCGAAATGATTTTGGAAGATTGGAAGACAAAAGCTTCTAATATTAATTACAGAAAGGTTTTAACCGTTCAAGAAAAAGAAATTATCACTATTGGTACAAAAGAGACCGTTCAAGCGCAAGCTATTGATACAGATCAGGCTGATCCTATCGATATAAAGGGTGAT
>JAHDBQ010000042.1 GCA_020630305.1 Alphaproteobacteria bacterium
AATTAGTACTAACCGTTGCGCCCCAGTAGCTCATTTGCCCCCAAGGCAGCACATAGCCCATAAATGCTGTTGCCATCATAACCAAAAATATGATTAGCCCCATGTGCCAAAGCAGCTCTCTTGGCGCTTTGTAAGATCCGTAATAAAGTCCGCGAAACATATGCAAATAAACAGCCACAAAAAACATAGATGCACCAACTGCGTGCATGTAGCGAATTAGCCAGCCGTAATTTACGTTACGCATGATTTTTTCGACGCTGTCGAATGCATGGTCTGCATGCGGTGTGTAATGCATCGCCAAAAATATGCCAGTTACTATCTGAATAACTAAGGCAAGGCCTGCAATTGATCCTAGATTCCATAAGTAACTTAAATTCTTAGGTGTTTTGTAAATTGCAAAATGATTCAGCCATGAAAATATCGGCAGACGATAATCTATCCAACCTATGATACCTGGCTTTTCTTCTCTTTCTTCGCTATCGTGATTACTCATAATTTACCCAATTTTTATTATAGTATCTGAAACAAATTCATATGGTGGAACTGCTAAATTAAGCGGCGCTGGACCTTTTCTGATTCTGCCTGATTTGTCATAATGCGAGCCGTGACACGGACAGAACCATCCATCATATTCGCCCTTATCTGAAAGAGGTACGCAGCCAAGATGCGTGCATATTCCGATTGTCACCAGCCATTTCTCGTATCCCTTTTTTACTCTATCGGAATCAGTCTCTGGATCCACAAGATCACTCATTGGTGTATTTACAGACTCCTCGACATCTCTTTGCGTTCTATGAGTTATAAAAACTGGCTTTCCACGCCATTTAACAGTCATGGTCTTGCCCTCAGGAACTCCGGAGATATCTACTTCAATTGAAGACATCGCAAGAACATCAGCTGATGGGTTAAGCGAGTCTACAAGTGGCCAAGTCGCACAAGCCGCGCCAACCGCAGTCATACTGCTTGCAGTGAGGGTCACGAAGTCCCTTCTGGTTGTTTTGTTTTCTTTATCTGGTGATTTATCGTCAGACATATTTTGCATCTATAATATTTTAAACTATATAAGCATTATATAAATACCGGCAAACTTAGCAATGTTTTTGTGTATTTTGATAAGATTTTTTGGACAAAAACTCAAAGTATGTTTTTATTTGGACCTGAAGCTTTCTGGTAATCTTATTGTTTATTTTAAAAAGGAAAGAACATAAAAACTATATCCGCAAAAAAGTTAACTCAGTAGTAATGATTAAAGTTGATTCTAGCAAAAAATATTACTAAAATTAAACACATAGTTAAGTTGCTTTAAAAGAAAGAACCTTGTACTTTTAATTAGCTTTTTTATAAGACTTTTATATTTGGGGAGGTAAAAATGTCTAAAAATCATTTAACAGCAGAAAATATCAGGTTGATACATGCTGAGCAGGTAAATATCATAGAAAAATGCTACAACGATTTTTTTGAAATTTGCATAGATATACTAAATAAATCTGCTGCTCTAGATATGGCTAATTATCAAAATATTAGAAAGGAGATATTTACCGTAATTCAAAATAGCTTCGAGTCATTAGCTGAAACTTACATAAATCTGGGCGCTACGGAGTCTCTGTTAAATAACCCTAAAAAAGCTACAACTTATTATGAAAAGGTGCTGAATGTAGTAGAAAAATTACCTAGAATCGATAAAAATATTGACTTAGAGTTCGAAACCTATTCTTATCTAATTGAGTCATTTATAGATCAAGCTTTAGAGATAGGGTCGCGCACTCCAGAGTTTATTGATATAATTAATAATACAATAAATTTCTGCGAGAACTACCTTAAAATCAAAGATACAAAAGTCAGTTTCAAAGAAGATATTTTGCATAAATTATCTGTATTTGAGGAAGTAAAAGATGATTATTATGAGGATCTGCAAAAAGCACTTGAAGCGCCTGATAAAGTATTAAAGCAAATGATAGATGAAGATAACCAAGATATCGTGAATAAACTTGAAGAACTAGACGAATTTAATATTATGGGGCAAAGTATTCCTGGTAATTCAAGCGACCAAGACTTGGTGGAAACTCTTCCAGCGTATATTTTAGAATTGATGTAACAGCTCTAGCTTGCTATTAATTGAAAAATATAATGGTTTGTACAAGCTACAGCAAATACTGTTCTTTATCGCCTCTTTCCCAAACTTTATATTTAGCCATAACAATATTTTCAAACTCTTCTGATTCGTTAAAATGCTTGACCCATTTAATCAGGTTTTTATATTTGCTATTAAAGAACCATCCATCATCTACAAGTGCAAACTGACGTATAAAAGGAAAGATTGCAAAATCAGCCGTTGTCAGATTGCTGAACAAAAAATCTTGACCTGTCAGCATTTCTTCATAATCCTTTAAAAATAATTGCTCAATTTGCTCCCTGTAATATTCCTGCGGTTCCTCTGGGTGATTCTCGTGATATTTATATTTTCTAAGTAATAAAGAAAAATTCTGATCATTGCTTGCGATCAAGCTTTGTATCTTGAATTGTTTTTTTCTATTATGCTCTACAATACCACCTGGATTACTTCTAATAAATGCATATTTAACAATATCTATACTTTCTTCAAAGATGAAATCAGTGTTAAACTGCAGCACTGGAACAGTTGCTTTCGTAGACGCTCTTAACAAATCTTCTGGTTTGTTTTTTAGGTCAACCTCTCTTACAATACAGTTAATTCTACTATATACTAATGCCATGCGGGCACGCATTGCGTACGGACATCTACGAAAACTATATAAAACAGGTATTACACTCATAAATCACCCCAAAAAAGACAATAACAGTTAAAAACGATCGTAAAATATCATATTCTTGCGCTTAATGCAACAAGTTATTTAATTCTAGTTAATTTTTTTATTTTTCTTGCAGGCTAGTTTATATTCCTTACTAAGTTCTACCACTGCCCAAAGCCAAACAACGCATACAACTAAAAATACGCACATTAAAAATGGGGATATCGTTGTATATGTAGCTGAAGGCAGCAGGGTAAATATTAAAGATTGCAATAGAGCGCTGCCAGCCTTGCCCATTTTGGTACCAATCATTTCTGCAGCTGCTTTGCCTTTTGTTTTTAATTCATCATCTAGTGGAACATATGACATTTCCTTGGTAGAGTCGAATAAGCTATATTTAGTAGATTTGCTTAGCACATTTTGTACAGCTCCAATTATTGTTGCAAGTGCAATTGGATTTGTAAATGTAAAATACATCATTGCTAATGCCGAAAATGATGTAAAATTAGCAACTAAGAAAAAGCTCATGCCGGTCACAAGCATCATGATTGGACTTATTATAGCAGTAGGTAGCCAGCCTAAATGGCGTACCATATTCGACCCCACAAAACCAAAGGCTATGGTAAATATTCCAGTATATTTTAGATATCCACCAACAAAGCTAGAAAATTCCTCCATTGTCGGATAAAGCTCTTGTGCATTCTTCTTCCATGGACCTTCTACTAGGTTAATTGCTAGGCCATAGCAAAAGAGTAAGACCGTAATTAGCCTGATATATCTTGACTGTAATACCATTTGAATGCTTTCCTTTAAGGACAGAGAAGATTTCTTTACTTTAAGCTTTACATTTTGTGCCTCACCAGACTTTAAAATAAATTTATTTAAAATCAAAAAACATAATGTTCCAATCACGCCGAGAGCACTAACTATTGAAATCACAACTTGCAAAGTTATAACATTTTTTTCTCCGCTTAGCTCAAGCAAATCAATAAAGAATGAGTTTACATAAGAAATATTTTGTAAGAAAATACCGGCCATGATAAGGCCAGTTTGCCCAAAAATACTAAATACTGGATAGAATCTTTTCGACTCGCTAACACTGGTTATTTTATTTACAAATTGCCAGAATATTAGCGCATACATAATGCTAGGCCAGAGTTCTGCAATAATATAAAATAAAGAAAAGCTCCATTTGGAAACAAGCAGAATAAACCATTTAAAGTTCGGGTAATTAGTAATTAGATTATCAACAGTGGCTTGGTTTAAATGAATTGATTCGTGATTCGGAAATAAATAAAAGGCAAATAAGGTAAAAAATGCTACAAATATGGACATCATAAGATAAAATATCTTTTCTGCGCGCATTACATTCACAAGCTTCATATAAATGATAGTAAAAATAAAAACCGCAGGGAGTACTCCCCAGAATTTCAGGAATGATATAATCTCTGTGCCAATTAATGTGTTAACCACACTATCCTTCATTGCCCTAATAAGATTTTGCATACCAAGGATACAAAACATAAGCAATGTAAGTAGCCCAAATTTTGGAAGTTCGCTTTTGGAAATCGGCCAAATTACATCTAAAAAATTGGAAGTCTTTTTTGGAGGAGGATTTTCAGAATTAATATTGTCTTCAATTTTACTTGATTTACTTTTTTCTGAAAAACTATCCATATATGAATCCTAACCTTTAAAATAAAATTACTCTGGTTAGGTCTAGACAATACAGATTTTGTAATTGGAGGTCAAGACTTATTTGTATTTTAAGTAATATAAATATCAGGTATCAGAAAGCAAGCAATTAAGTGGCGCACCCGAGAGGAATCGAACCCCTAACCTTTTGATTCGTAGTCAAATACTCTATCCAGTTGAGCTACGGGTGCGTAAAATAGTATGTTTGCAAAGCGTAACCAGCGTTATGCAAACGCATTCTATTACCTTCAAAAGAAAATGTCAAGGGCTAAAATATATTTGTTGTGCCTAGGGTGGTTAAGGGGTTATATCTACAGAGCTGGCAAGAAAAATTATTGAAACACATCGTATAACAAATTACCATGAGCTTGACGGTATTTCTACTTTTTCTTTTATGATTGATCTAATTACATTTTTCCCCTTTAATTGGTAAGCATTTAAAAGAAAAAATATAATATCTAAATCATAAATTATTTTGTATAAACACCATCAATTTTATGGTAATTTACTATAATTAATGAATAGATTGAAGAAGTTAGTAGTTTTGAGACAGCTGCTGAACTGGCTCAAGCTCTATAATAAGACAATATAAAACAAAGTAAAGGTTATTGCATTTGCAAATTTGTTTGCTAATTAAAGTGAGCTTTAGTGGGCATCATTTAATTCTACTTCAACTTAATTCATGTTAGATAAAATTTTCCTGGATTTGTTGCGCGCTATGATGTAGAATGCAAATCGTTATTATTACAAGCGGAAGAATAAAATGCAATTATTTCCTTTAAGATTATTACCGGCTAATCCTAAATTTGACTTTATGAAGATCAAAAAAGTGAGCTATGCAATATCTGTTATATTGCTGGTGCTTAGTGCGTTTTCGGTTGCTATTTATAAATTCAACTTTGGCATAGATTTTATTGGCGGAATTAGTATGGAGATTCGTACTGACAAGGGGCCAAATTTGCCAAAAATGCGCGAGGTGCTGAGTGATCTTGAAATAGGGGAGGTTGTGCTGCAGAATTTTGGCGCAGAGAATGATCTTTCAATCAGGGTTGGCGTGAGTAGCGAAGAAACGCTTATGCAAAATATTGAGCTTATTAAAAAAGCATTATCAGAGAATTTTGATTATGAGATTGACTATCGTAAGACCGACTTCGTTGGCCCTCAGGTTGGAGAGCAGATGATTCGCTCTGGCACTATGGCGATGGTTCTAGCATTTGCAGCTATTATGCTTTATGTCTGGGTGCGCTTTGAGTGGCATTTTGGAGTTGGGGTGCTGCTTGCATTACTTCATGATGTACTACTTGGCTTAGGCTTTATGAGTTTCTCAGGGTTTGACTTTAACTTAAGTACTATCGCTGCGATCTTAACTATTATTGGTTATTCGGTGAATGACTCAGTGGTGATATATGATAGAATACGTGAGAATTTGCGTCGCTACAACAGAAAGCCAATTATCGAAATAATAAATCAGAGTATCAACGAGACTCTTTCAAGAACTGCGATTACTTCAATCACAACATTACTTGCAAATCTAGCACTGATAATATTTGGCGGTGAGGCGATCAGGAGTTTCAGTGTGCTTGTTTTTGCAGGAATATTTATCGGAACTTATTCTTCGATATTTATTGCAGCTCCGGTTTTGACATTATTCAATTTTAAAAATATAAAAGAGAACTAAATTATGAGAATTTCAGCAAATGATATAAAAGCAGGGAATATTTTAGATTATGAAGGTGAGCTTTGGACGGTTGCAAAAAGTCCTGATCATACTAAACCGGGCAAAGGCGGGGCTTATGTTCAGGTCGAGATGAAAAACTTGCGTACTGGCAATAAGCTGAACCAGAGATTTAGCTCTACAGATTCTGTCGAGAAAGCTTTCCTAGAAAGAAAAGATATGCAGTTTTTATATTTAGAAGGTGAGAATCTAGTATTTATGGACCCTGAGTCGTTTGATCAGATAATGATTCCTTCTTCTATGCTTGGCGACAAATTACCGCTACTGACAGATGGCATGACAGTTGGTGTTGAATTTTACGAAGAGAAACCACTTAGCATCAAGCTACCAGCGACCGTAATAGTTGAAGTAGAAACTACTGATCCGGTGATTAAAGGTGCAACGGTAACTTCGTCTTATAAGCCGGCTATTTTGGTAAATGGTCTTAAGGTTATGGTTCCACCATATTTAACAAGCGGCGAGATGATAGTTATCAAGACAGAAGATCTGGCCTTTGTAGAAAGAGCGAAATAATTACGAGTAGAATAAATGAAAGGCGAAATTAATTTAGTAATAGACACAACTAGGCAGGCTTCAAAATTTTTGCTCCGCGATTATTTTGAGCTCGAGTATTTGCAATCTTCAGCTAGAGGTAGCGATTCTTTTGCAAGCAAGGCGGTTTCAAAAGCTAAACAGACTCTGCGTGATAATTTGTCAAAATATTTCCATGAAGTTATTGAAGATGAAAATCAGCTTAAGTCTATTGATTCCAATAAAAAAATTGCTCTCATCGAAGAATTTGATGGGTTAGATAATTTTAAAAGAGCGATTTCGTTCTTTGCAATTATGGTAACTATCTTGCAAAAAGACGGTACAGGGAAATATGCAGCGGAGAGTTCGGTGATTAATTTTCCAGCACTTGGCGAGATATATTACGCAGAAGCAGGCAAGGGCGCTTGGCTTGAGCGTCATTTTGCTAATATGCCTGGCAAAGCTAAGCTGAAAGTTTCAAAGAATGCAGACCCTACTAGCGCTTTGATCTGCAGCGACCATGATTATTCACAAGCTGGAGCAGCGCGCTCTTTTGGTTCGAATTGTTATAGCTTAAGCTTGCTGCTATCTGGTAAAATAGATGCACTAATCGCAAGTGATTATAAGATTT
>JAHDBQ010000043.1 GCA_020630305.1 Alphaproteobacteria bacterium
AGCAGCATCTTCTTGCTGGTCCTCTTGGGGCTCTAAGAAATCATATAATTCACCTTTACCCTTGTCATCCATTTGTGATTTTTTTGAGCTTGAATCATAATCATTCATGAAATTAATTGCTTTCTTGGAATTGTGCTTAGAGATTATCTCCTTAGTTCTTTCTGTGGGCTTTAGGCCATCATCTAATAAAATTTTTGCAATTTTTAGGTTAGGTGTATTAGTATTAAAAACCTCATCAAGTAAAGAGTCGCCTTTTGGGTCAGTTGCATATTTTGCACCCGAATCTCTAAGTAGTTTAAACATTTCTGTTTGACCTTTACCAAGTGAATAGAATAATGGAATCACACCTTTTGTGTTAGGTTTGTTAATATCCGCTTCTGCATCAATAAGCATTTTCATTATAAATGTATTATTTGCGGATATTGCTGCAAATACAGGCCTAAAACCATTATTAGATTCGGCATTTACATCTGCTTCATAATTGATCAGTGTCTTTACAAGAGCTGCAGATTTAAAACGAATTGCATTAAATATTGGTGTGAATCCATTTACATCAGGAACATTAATATTTATTCCACTTTTAATTAGGTGCAAAGCAATATCTTCGTAATTATATTGCGCCGCAATATTAAGAGCATTCCCAGCTTTCTTTGTTAGCTGGTTTATATCGACGCCATTTTCTTGAAGAGTCTTGATTGCGTCCAAATCGCCCATTACTGTCGACGTAAAAAACTTATTCTGGTCAGATGTTTTTTCTTGGGTAATTGTTATTAATTTTTGATTCTCTTTTAGCTTTCCAGTTGCTTGATCTAATAACTTTGAAATAGATGCATTACTTTCATTTACTTTATCTAATGCAGTTTGCAGGGCATTTAATTTCTGACTATCTTTGGTTGCTTCTATTTCTTTTTTAATTTGCTCCTCAGCAGCTTTATTGCTCTCGAGTCCCGCTTTAAAACCTTTGATGCTTCTATGCAATGCACTCTCCATGCTTAACAAATTCAGCAACAAGCAATATCCAGAATCATTTGTTATGTCAATATTAGCATTATTCTTTAATAACAAAGATATAGCTTCCGTGTTATTAATTGTAGAGGCTAGTAATAATGCAGAATTACCTGCACTGTCAACTGCATTAATATCAGCTTTGTGTTTGATAAGAAGTTTTATAAACTCCATATTACCAGACTTTGCTGCGAGCATAAGTGGTGTAACTGTATTACCCATTGCCTTATTTACATCAGCACCATTTTTCAATGACTCTTTTGCCAGTTCAATATCTGCGTTATCAGCAGATATAAATAATTGATCTTGTGCAGATGTCTTTTCTAGCGTAGCTTCGGTTACTTCTTGGCTCAGAGCATAATTACTTTTCGCAAATGGAATTTGTTTTTTTAAGTGATTTAAATGCGATTTTAGGAGCTCTATTTTTGGATCTTGCTTCTCTTCCGGTTTTTGTGATTTTGTTATCTCTTCAATTTCCGCTTCTGCTTGTTTGACATTGGAGTTTAAGTTATCTAAAATCTCTTTGTTAGTGTTATTGATTTTTTTTACATGAAATAAAATAGGCTCTGCCTTCTGAGGCTTAATAGTCGAGTCAGCTCCTGCATCAAGCAAAAGTTTTACAGATGGTAAATCATATTTAGATGCTGCAATATATAATGCTGATTCGTTATGCTTATTTGTAATATTCACGTCGGCTTTATTTTCAATAAGAAATGAAATTATTTTAGGATCTATTTCTGACTGTTTTGACGCTACTATTAGTGGAGTATCTTGATCGCCACTTTTATCTTTCTTGTTAACCAGATGAGGATATTTTTTGACTATTCTTGTAATCGTAGTATAACCTGACCCTAAATGGTTATGTGCAATCGCGGGGAATAATATATTGTTACCATGTTTTACCAAACCAGATTCTGCTTTATTTGCGCTATCTAATAAGTCCATTAGCCTAGTATCATTGCTTTTGCAAGCAAAATCATAAGCTGTAAGGCCTTTCTTTGATTTTACATTAATATCAATATTTGTTTTTGTTAAATATTCTAATGCGCTATATATGCGTCCCTTAATAGCATTAATGATTGGGTATTCGCCATTTTCTTGTTTTTCTTCTAGGTTTAAACCAAATTGCAGTAATAATTTTATCAAATTATCATTTTTTGTGCTCAAGGCAGTAAATAAAATGTTGTTAAGAACTGGGATATTTGTTTTGTTTTCTAATTCAACTTTTTCTAATTCATAGGCCTTTTCTTTATATTCTTCTTGAGATATTTTTTTCTCTTCTAAGGCTTGCACTAGTGCAGTCATTTCCGTTTGATATTTTTCCATTTTTTCGAGCTGCTCTAAATTACCAAGTAATAATAGCTTGATCATTTTTGCATCATTTGCCGCGGCTGCGTAATTAATTGCATTATGTTTTTCGCTAGATAATTCTGCAACATCAACTCCTTTTTTAAGCAACTTGTCTACTATTTCGTACTGTCCTTTATTTGCAGCATAATGCAGTAGAGATATTTTGTATCCGTGGTCGCCAATTTTTATATCTTTTATTTCTTCAATAGTTAGGGTATCGATTAAAACTTTTGCAGCTTCATATTTATGGCCAAAAATTGCTGTTAATAATAAAGGCTTTCCGTTAGATAGATCTGTTCCCTTTAGACCATTATCAACAAAAATTTGTAATATTTTTTCAGAATTATTATGTACAGCAAGATTTACTATGCTACTTCCTGCATTTAAATTATCTTTAAAAGTAGCGCCATGTTTAATTAATAATTTAGCTAGTTTTTCGTTATTTGAAGTAACCGCTCTGTATAATGGGGAGCTGCTTTTGAATTTCTCATTTGGATTTGCGCCCAGTTCAAGCAATGCTTCTGCTATACTCAGGTCTTTTAGATCAATCGCGCATTTAAGCGGAGGTCTTGTATTACCTATTGCTTGAAGAGGCGCACCTTCTGCAACTATTTTTTTAATTTCAGCTATGTTTTGGTCTTTAATATGCTTGTCAATATTCTTTGAATAATTGCGTAGCATTGTTATGATCTCATTTGTATTGTCTATCTCATTAATTTTTCCATCCGCCTGCTTTACTTTTTGGGTTTCAACAGTTTCCCTGCTGATGAATATTTTTGCCTGCGCTAATTCTTGCTGAGTTATACCGTCCTTGAGAATTGCTTTTAATTCTACGAGATTACCATCTTTAAGGGCGTGCCTTAGCTTTGAATCTTTAGCTAATTTATCGCATGATTTATTCGATTTGAATATGTCTATATAACCTTCTGCGATAGATTTTCTTGTGGCTGATTTATTAATAAGCGCATTTAATTCTTTTAATTTTTCCTCTGGTGTAATAGTTTTTTGCTTATTTGTAGTTTTACTCATGATAATTCTCCCAAATTTTTTGTTTAGTTAACTGTAATATTTTAAAAGCACTACTCAATCTAGTAGATTGGGTTAGATCATATTATCAGTAAAATTTAAATCATCAAGTGAAAAAAATGATATGATAAACAATTGTTAGTTATGTAAAATTAATGATAATTTTTAATGCGATATTGAGAGTTTTTTTTATATTTTAGAATTGAAAAAAGATTTTAAGCTTAATTTATCCTGTGCAGGCCTTCTGGGGATTCTCAGGCTTATCATACAGAATCATTTAGTCATCTTTTTTATCTTGCTCTTTTCTTTTGCGCATCAATTCTTTCTCTTCCTTCTCCCTTCTCTTTCTTCCTATTTCTTCACGGGATTTGCGCTCCTGTAATTCTTTTTTCATTCTATTTTCTTGCATTAGCATTTGCTGCCTTCTTTCTTCACGTTGCCTGCTTAGCTCTCTATCTTTACTTCCTCTAGAGCTTCCTGCGCCGCTTCTATTAAGCAATGAATCTATTTGGTTTGTTGGCAATTTATTTTTGCCTGTATATTTACCATCTAAAACTTTTATATTATTATCATGCTTTCTGTCAATACCATCTTTTAAGTCTTTCTTTACGTTGCCAAGCTCTGAAGGTCCTATTGCTTTTTTTACTATACTAGAAATTTTTTTAATTTTATTCTTTTTATATGCCTTTTTTTCTGCTTTTTGATATTTAGAATCGATGAGCTGATGGTGATCTTTAATAGCTCTTTGAGTTTTAGTATCACCCAAGAAACCATCAATATCTTTTCTCTGGTTATCACTCAAAGAATTATAATCCGTCCCGAATTTAATGCGAGCCATTTCATCTGGAATTTCTCTTACATCTTTATTAGACAATGTATAGGCAGTATCTTTAGCAATCTTATTGCGCCTTAATCCTGTTATTGAAGGATCAATATCCTTCTTTAAGTTCTCAGCAAGCAGAGCTCTGTAATTTTTTGTTGCGCCAGATAGCTTAGGCGAATTACCCATTTTTTCTCTTTTTTCTGACAAACTACTATTCAATGAATCTTTTAAGCCCCTACTGAGCTTAGCACCTTTTGAAGGAGTAGCTTTTTTCCAAGATTTTGATTTACCTGCGGCAGATTTTCCAGCGCTAGAACCGCCAGAACTAATTTTATCTGTTGCAACACCAGAAGCAACGTTACTGGTCCCTGATGGAGAATAGCCAGAGGATCTAATGTCTCCGCCTGGAGAAGTTGATGCTGTAGCACTTCCTCTTGCGCCTCTGCCAGCTCCAGCCTTGTTTCTTGTGCCGCTAATTGCATTAGTAAATCTGTTTTTAGCATAACCTGCTTGCTGCGATAAATCAGAGCTCACTGCTTCAGCAGCTGAACCAAGGCTGGTGTTACCAGCTGCCCCAGCAATAAACTGACCAACAGACATTGAAAGGCTATTGAATTTAGAAAGTAAGTATATTGCAACAATCAAGAAGAATAACCCATCTAATTGCACGAATTTACCATTCCAGAAATGTTTAATTCTCGGCCAATCTTTAATTGGATGCAGGAATGGAAGGTCATAATATCTTTGCCCATAACATTGATATGCCGTGCAATGAGAATCACTTGTAGAATTATCATTATTATGCGTAGAAAGATCAGCTGGGAGAGACATATCAGCTTCTTTTACAGGGTTCTCTGGATGTTTCGTATCATCTCCATGATCATTATGCTCATGTGCTATTGGCACTAATATAGGTTTTAGATCTCTAGTTAAATCGGCGCCTCCACGAGGAACTGGGAACCACCAATATAAAAGAGAGTCACCATTATATCTTCTGGATTTTCTAGCCTCCCCATCCATGTTATTCATTGTCTCTTTTACTGGAATTAGGTTTTGTTTACAAACCCTAAAGCCAAGCGATTGATATAACTCCTCCCTGATAATCATAGAAATAAATGTTAGTCCTACAAATAAGATAATAGGTTGAATTGCATAGGATAATAATTGTTTTAGCCAATTATCGAACAAGTTTTTGGTAATACCAAATAGCCAGAAACAAATAAATATTGGTCCCATAATGATTATCAGACCGATAATCAATAGAGCATTAAGATATATAACTGCCGCTTTAAAGAAAACTGTAATAATCCAGGCCATAGCAATAATATATATTATGATATATAGCCAGCCAAGCCAGTCTACAAATAATAAAGATAGTAGCTTGCTAAATGTTTGCGGGGCAATCATCATAGCAAGAAGTCCGGATGCTCCTGGGCCATTTCCAGATCCAGCTCTTTTGATCATTTCTATTATTTCTTCTAAGCCTTCGACAAAGAAAATAAATAAATAATCATTGAAAAATGCCCAGCTTGTTTCGGTTCCTATCAACAACGATACAATTATAATTTTTAAAATACGTATTACTAATTCGCTTTTAGTGAGTTGTATATGACCAGACAAAAATGCAAGAGCTGTGTAAATTACAAAAATAGTAAGCAGAGTTGCAACTGCAAATTGATAATTTGGGTTGCCTGCAATCCCTAGGAATATATTCCTGATTATCCCACCTTCTTCGAATAAATCACCATTATTTTCCTCGCCTTGAGGGCGTCCAAACAAAAAGCTTTTGACCAGTTTTGTTACGAATGTAATTGGGTCAGCGTCAAGGGTTTTTACTCCAGAGCGAATAGTTAATTTATATTGCCCACCATTATCATTATAATATCTATCTAATATCTTAAAATATAATTTTCCATCAGCATAGTCGCGTCTTTTATCATTGTCCGAATCATAATCATAATGAACTCCGCCAAAATTCACAAGATCGCCATTTGCATCTATTCCTTGAACTTGCGGTCCGGGGTAATTGCCACCAAGATGCATTGTCTCTCCTAGCGGATCTCTTTTTCTTGATGTAGAAATGTTTGGATCATTTTCTACCTTAGTAAGCAGAGCATACAAACCAACACCGTTCTTCATCAAACATGGATAATTATTAATTTGAGCATCACGAGTTGGTGTATCCATCTGATCGCCAACCCAAGAGCACTCCCTAAATCTTTCTGCAATCTTGGGCAATGTATTTCTGTTATTGGCGCTGCCAAACCAAGGGGACCAGGCTGAAAGAACACTTTTGTCATTATTGCCTTTTTGTAGATCATGATCCCATTGTTCAACTGTAATAACAAGAGGATTACCATCAAGGCGATATTCTGAATCCACCCAAGATCCAACCTGGCGCGTGCCTCTGCTTAGTAATTTCATATCATCTTCAGAGTATCGCGCAGAAATGGTAGCTTTGCTATGACCAAAATCATCAGCATCAATACAATCCTCGCCGCTACAACCAGCAAGCATAAATAAGGTTAGTATAATAGAAAGTAATTTCTTATTTATCATCCTTATTACCTCCCTTATTCGTTGGCGAATTATTTGTGCTATTGCTCCTTTTTTGCGATTTTGCTTTTTTTGACTCTTTTTTCAAACTATCCATCAATTTAGGATCCGACATCTTATTTAATTTAGATCTTCTTTCTGTTTTTGTAGCTTCACCCTTCAAGCCATCCATTAGCTTAGGATCCGACATCTTATTTAATTTAGATCTTCTTTCTGTTTTTGTAGCTTCACCCTTCAAGCCATCCATTAGCTTAGGATCCGACATCTTATTTAATTTAGATCTTCTTTCTGTTTTTGTAGCTTCAC
>JAHDBQ010000044.1:0-6710 GCA_020630305.1 Alphaproteobacteria bacterium
CACATTTTTACTTGATAACAAAGATTGCAGGCTAAAACATGAGCAAATACCAAATATTAGCTCAATATTAAAAAACACCCCTGTAGAACGTTTTATTGCTAAAAATTACAAACCAAAGGACGTAATAGCACATGCAATATATAAAATAGATCACAATCCAGGCGAGGTCTGGCACACTTCTATTGCTTCAATACCTTTTAGAAAGGACATAACTGATCTACTTAATTATGTTGTAACAAAGTCTTTTAAATATAGCGGCATGTATTTTATATCTCTTGAACTTAATACTATCATTAACAGAGTAATTAATAGATGCAAACTTACTAAATTTAATGATTGCTTGCAAATCTTTGTAACACTAACGCAGTCAAGCGGCATTAAAACGGCAGTTAGATATGGCCAGCAAATCATTGAAGAACAAACAACCCATCTCCCCAAAAATAAATCACTAGAATACATTCAAGGACTGATAGAACAAAACATTACTAATAAAATAACTGAATATTCTGCAACCGCAAAAGAGCTAAATGTAAAAACGTGTGCGATCTGTTTAACAAACCCGGAAATGAAAAGGCTTTTAAATAAAGCTAAACATGGAATTAAAAATTTCAGAGCAGTTTCAACAGCAGATTTAAATAATAAATACCTAACTGAAGACCCGCTTCTTAAGGACGTGAACCTGATGTATATATTTAATAATTTTAATAGTCATCTTGCTCTTAATAAACCGCTAAAAGCTATAACAAAGCTATCACTCATTAATAAAGTAATATTCAAACCTGTATCTATGATTATATTAGGGTTAATTGGGGTTATCGGCTACCTTCAATACGCATCTTTTTCAAATAGCAGAAATATAAGTAACTTAAATGATCAATATTACAAAGTAAAAAAACAATATGAAGTTATTAGAAGACGCAACAGTCAATTTAAAAATCTAAATGAACTTGTCGAGTCAAAAGAGTTAAATAATATTCTAAATCAGTCTGCTAAACCGCCAGTCACAGAGATTAGAAAAATAATTTTATCCAAACATGATAATTTTAAAATTACCAACATGACGTGGCGCCTGAACGATCCTGATAATGTTGCATCGGAAGGCAATCATTATATTATAACTCTCAATGTAGTATACGAAAATATTTCAGGCAATAAAGAGCAAGTTAATAGCGATATAAAAAAATACTATGATAATTTAAAGGATATTCTACCTGGATATGAAGTAGAATACTCTCTTCATACGAGCGAGATTATTAGCACAAAAACACAAATAAATGCACCTGTGCAATTTGTAATAAAAGAAAAAACAAAAGATAATTCTGAAACACACTACCCTCCAACCTTAACCCCTAAAACGATAAACCAAGGAGAAGAAAATGCTTACTAAACTTGCTGAACATCTAAAAAATGTTTTACTTATCAAGTTTGTTATGTATGGAATAATTATTGGCATTTTCATTTCCATTATTCCATGGATGCAAAACAGCCTTGAAAATGAAATAAACAAAAAACATTTAGCTGAAGAATTTTTAGAAAATGGCAAAAATAAATTAAATAGGATTCAAGAGCTGGAAAAGCAGATTATTTCTGGAAAAACCGACGATTTGAATAAAATTCGACAAGAATTTACCAAATGCGAAGATCGCTTAGATTTTGTGAATAGTCTTAGCAATCTAAATGAAAAATATGAGCTATACATACCAATCGAAATTAATAGCAAATTACTACAACATAGAAACAAAGAACTAAATATCAGTGACAATTTAAAAATAAGTCACTTTGAAATAACAATAAATTTTGTAAGTGGTGACCTTAATAAATCATATCATATTATGAATGAGGTCTTAAAAACAATGCCCCAAGGGTCAGTTATACTGTCTAGTAATGTAAATATGACAAAAGAGTTAACTCCTAAGATTATTGCTGGCCTAAGCCCTCAAAAAACACCTGAACTTATCAATAATAATATGAAAATATTACTCAGAGAGGTGCATCATGAGTA
Source organism: Alphaproteobacteria bacterium (assembly GCA_020630305.1). Lineage (GTDB taxonomy): Bacteria > Pseudomonadota > Alphaproteobacteria > Rickettsiales > Rickettsiaceae > Megaera_A. The sequence goes on from JAHDBQ010000044.1 coordinate 2,003, forward strand.
AAGATAATCTGCTTGGTGATATAGATTACAAGCTATTTTACGCACCAATGACTAAACACCTGGAAAACAATATCAACGCAATTATGCGAAAGAAAGTATCTGTACTACTTGCTATTGATTATAAAACCAGGCTGAATGAAGAACCAAAAATAAAAGAATATGCAGATAACTGCACTTATAAATTGCAAAAACACCTTCAATATAAAGTGGTGCTAAAAGAAAATTTCTCAACTACAATTTCGCTTTTTACCGTGGCTATTGCGCCAGAAATTGAAACAAATAACGACGAAAAAGATAAACTACAGCAGCAATCGCAAGACGCTGCAATCAGTGCAGTAATAGCTGAACATTTTAGTAATTTAAGCCAAGAAGAGCAAAAATCTTTAAGAGGCGTTGTAAGGCAAATAATAAATGCTAAAAGTGGCAAAGAGATAATGGATCTTATAATTTCTGATCCAAAGCTATTTTATTCAAATTATTTAGCTGCTGCCAAAGCAAAGAAAAAAGAAAAAGAAGCGGCTAAGGTGCTTGTAATGCACCTAGTGCAGGTTATGAAGCAAAAAAAAATCATCACCAAAAAATCCCATCTAATCAAAGGCGCAATTAGCAAAATAGCTGTATTTGGCGGTATATTAGCCGGCGCTGCGCTTGGAGCATTAATTGGCGGATTTACAATTCCAGCTCTAGTTTCAGCCTCTGCTATTGGAGTTAGTCGCTTCGGATCTTTAATCACTGAAAAAACCTATGCTGCAATTGAAGGGAAAATTCCTTCTATAAAGAATGCCAAAAGAGATTTAAAATCTATAGAGTTAATAGAAGTTTCCAAAGAAAAATTTACAGCTAAAAAGAATATCTTAAAAAAACGCGTCTCAAAAGAGAAAGCGGCATCTTTAACAAAAGCGGCCGAAATTAATGTAACTAAGGTTCAAGAAAATAGTAAGAAGGCACAAAAAACACCCATTAAAAAACTTAAAAAAATCAAAGCAAAAACGCAGTCAAGATCTCTGAACTAGAACTCTACATTTAACACAAGTAAGTTTATCTAAAATACTTATATTTAAAATAAATAATTATGTTAAGCCTACCCTGACTCATACCATAAAAATTATCGCTAGATTCCTATTGCAAAATTATAAACTTCTGGCGCAGATATTTAAATCTACAAACATCTGACAACATTAGTAACCACACCCCAAACATGCACTTCAGAATTTTCTAAAATGGGAATCGGGTCAAAATTATCATTCTCTGGTAATAAATATGGCTTACTTTTAATGTAACCCAGACGTTTTACCGTAAGCATTCCATCAAGAGCTGCAACAATTACTTTTCCTTCCGAAGGTGTTATACTGCTATCTACTATTAATGTGTCGCCTTCATAAATTCCAGCATCAATCATAGAAAGCCCGCTAACTCTAACGCAGAATGTTGTTTCGGGGTTGCGAATCAATAAATTATTCATATCCAGCATCTCATCAACATGACTCTCAGCTATAGTTGGAGTACCAGCCTCGACACTAGAACTAAAAAATGGAATTTTATACCCACCATTCATTGAATAGTTTTGAATATCTTCCACTAAATGCTCTGGAACCCTTATTGCTTTAGTTGTTGTACCGTATTTACCTTGACCTTTTGGGCGCCCTGCCCCTGGTCTTTTTCCACCATGTGCCATAAAAAATCCTCTTTTTGTAATGTTTTTTTATTTTATACTTGAAAATCGTACAATTATCTTATAGCATATAACCAAGTATGATTTCAAGAAAAAAATAAGTTTCAGTTATGGAAAAAATAAATAATAACTTTAAGAGCTCGCCTCTTACATCTAATATAAAACATTTATCCTGCGCTGGCAACAGCCAATCAATTCGAAATGCAATTAATAGCACTTGGGGAATTAAAACATTCACTAGAAGCAACAATTGCACTAAAGATACTAAAAAACTATTAGGGCAATATAAATTTTTTATAGCTTGTATATTCATGCTGATTTTTCAATTTTCTCTATATGAATATGATATAAACTTGTACTTAAGCTAAGCATATTCATAGAGTTTTTTGTTACTTTAAAAAATATACTTGATTCTTACGCGCAGCTGGGAGTATAATCTGATATAGAAAGGTATTATTAGGCTAAAGTTTATTTAATTACTATAAGATAGTCATATGCAAGAGTATATAGTCATACATTTTTGAGGGAATATTAAGTGAAAATACAACAAGAATTTATAAAAAAATATAAATCCTATGGCGTAAAATTAAACGAACCATTGATAAAAAGATCCATAGAATTTGCAGTAAAATATCATGGCGAGCAGACTAGATCCTCAGGAGAGGCCTATTATTTCCACCCTCTAGAAGTTGCAAGAATAATTGCTGAAATGAAACTTGATTCTGATTCTATAATTACTGCTATATTGCATGACACAATTGAAGACACCGACCTTACTTACAAAGATATTGAAAAACATTTTAGTACCGATATTGCAAAATTAGTTGATGGAGTAACCAAACTTGCAAAGATAAAATTCAAGGCTGAGAATGTTCGTCAAGCAGAGAATTTCCGTAAATTACTAGTCGCCATGAGCGGCGACATTCGCGTGCTGCTTGTGAAGCTTGCTGACAGGCTACATAACATGCGCACCATCGAACATCTTCCGAAGCCAGAAAAAAGAAAACGGATTGCGCTAGAAACAATGGAAATTTACGCACCACTTGCTGAAAGAATAGGAATGCAACAGCTGAAAGTAGAGCTCCAAGATATTTGCTTTAAAGTACTGCACCCAAAAACTAGAGAGTCTATAGTTTCAAAATTTAAACACATTGAAAGCGACAAAGAAAATTATATTGAAAAAATTGTAAAGGAGATAAACAAAACAATATCAAATACAATAAAGGGAGCAAAAGTTTCAGGTCGCAAAAAAACCCCTTACTCTACTTGGATGAAGATGAGCAATAAGGGCGTGGACCTTGAGCAGCTTTCTGATATTATCGCATTTAGAATCATTGTAAAAGAAGTGGAGGATTGCTACAGAGCGCTTGGTGTTATCCACAGTGAATATAAAATGGTGCCAGGCAACTTCCAGGATTTCATCAGCACACCTAAAAATAATGGCTATCAATCTATTCATACGGTAGTGATTGGACCACTTAACCAAAAAATTGAAGTACAAATCAGAACCCAGGAGATGCATGATATCGCCGAGCTTGGAGTTGCTGCGCACTGGCGATATAAACAGGGGCACAGCGACCCTTCTGATGGTATGAGATATAATTGGCTAAGAGAGCTACTTGCAATTTTAGAGCACGGAAGTGGTGCCCCAGAAGACATGATGAAGAATACCAAAATGGCTATGTATTATAATCAGGTCTTTTGCTTCACTCCCAAAGGCGACTTGATAGCGCTGCCAAAAGGGGCGAGCATCATTGATTTTGCATACATGGTTAGCAATGACATTGCAAATTACTGCGAGGGAGCCAAAGTAAATGGACGAGAAGTTTCGATAGATACAGAGCTACTTAATGGCGATCAAATAGAAATTATCACAAAAAGTAAGCAAACAGTTTCACCCGAATGGGAAAAATTTGTGGTCACCGGTAAAGCCAGATCAGAAATACAAAAGGCAACTGGTGGAAGGCAAGATGAACAATATATAAAGCTTGGTAACAATATAATTAAAAACGCATTCAAAGACGAAAAAATTGAAAATACCGAAAAAGCATTTGCAGCTGCCTGCGATTCCTTCAAGAAACCTAAAAATGAGCTTTTAGCCGCAATCGGGCAAGGTACAATTACCAAAGAAGATATATTAAAGCAAGTTCGCCCTAGAAAAAACATATTCAAAGAGACGCTTTCTTTGCTTAACTTTAAACAAAAAAAGAAGAAGCTTGTTAAGCAGCGTTCGGTTCCTATCAAAGGCCTGGTATCCGGCATGGCTATACATTATGCAAGATGCTGCCACCCTATTCCTGGCGATAAAATTGCTGGAGTAATTCATACAGGAAAGGGTATTACGATTCATACCGACGCCTGCCAAACTCTTGAAAATTTTAGCAACATGCCCGACCGAGTTATGAAATTATCATGGGATATCGAGGCAAGCGATGTTCCCTTCGTATGTCGCCTGAACATGACTCTACTAAACGAGCCCTCCAGCCTTGCTGTGGTTTCAACCGAGATTGCACGCGATGAAGGCAATATAATAAATTTTAACATCCTAAACCGCAAGACTGATTATTTCGACATGACTTTCGACATAGAGGTAAAATCAACGGCGCATACTGAAAAAATAATAAATTCTTTGAATACAAAAAAAGTAGTGCAAAGCGTAAACAGGGCAAGGAAATAATCTCTTATTAAAAGGTAATTTTACATTCAAAAGATTATTATCAAATTAACCCTTGATAAATATTAATTTTTGATGTATGATGGCACAACATTTTTTCAGATAAGCTCGGGCTTAATTTACTACCTGCCTTTAGTTAATAATAATAATTAATAACTTGATAGAGTGAGATGAAAAAGTATTTACAACATTTCACAAAAATTAAGAGTATTAATCAATGGAAAACACAAAACAAGATTTTAGTTCTTTCAATTTACCAGAAGCACTGAACCACTCACTGAAGCATCTAAATTTTAAAGAGCCAACTCCTGTTCAATCAGCAACCATCCCTATGGCAATGGAAGGAAAGGACATTTTAGGAT
>JAHDBQ010000044.1:6720-7029 GCA_020630305.1 Alphaproteobacteria bacterium
AACTACATACGTGGAACACGTGGTGATCCTGCATTAATTGCAAAATTACTTTCAAACCCAAAAGGCTCGGCTTTAGTAGTAACCCCAACAAGAGAACTAGCATCTCAGGTTTTAAAAGCTCTAGAAAGCATGCTTAGCAAAAAAACTAACATCAAATCTGCATTGCTAATTGGCGGCGACTCAATGTTTAAACAGCTGCAAGCTTTAAAAAGAAAACCTAGATTATTTGTTGGCACACCTGGCAGAATTAACGATCACCTAGAAAAAGGCACATTAAATTTAAAAGATACTGACTATCTAGTGCTGGAC
>JAHDBQ010000045.1 GCA_020630305.1 Alphaproteobacteria bacterium
AAATGCAAAATAAGATCGCTTCTATTTATTCGCGCTCAGCAAATGACTCTGATCATCAAATGATTGCAGATGAGCTTGGTGTTAGCGTTAAAGATGTGAATGAAATGAGCCAAAGATTAGCAGCTACTGATTCTTCATTAAATGTAAAATCTGGTGGCTCTGATAGCAATGATGGTGCTGAAGTGATTGAAATGCTTCCTGCAAAAACCATTTCACAAGAAGATAAAATATTATCCAAGCAGGTTTCTGCAAATCATAAAAAAATTCTAGCTGATGCAATGCAGGTTTTAAATGAACGAGAAATGAGTATATTGACTGCAAGAAAGTTAGACGACTCGCCATCTACTCTTGACGTTTTAAGTAGCAAATATAATATTTCCAAAGAGCGAGTAAGGCAAATAGAAAACAGAGCGTTTGAAAAGGTTCAAAGCTATGTTCTTAGCAAGATTGGAAGTGATGGCCAGCTTAAGGCGGTTGCTGAGTAATTACAATAATTAGGTGATTTAATTTTGGCTGGACTGCATAATTCCCACACATCCTGAACTTTTTATGAAAATTATAGTATTTTTATTCAAAATAATTATTTAATTCTAGAGTTTTCAAGTCATCTTGTAGTAATATAAATATGGTATGTTGCTGTATTTTAAACTTGGATGTAATAAATCAATATGAGCCCATTGATAAATATTATAATATTAATAGTAATTGGCGTTGCAATTATTTGGATATTGAAAAAGATTTTTTTTAATTATAAAGGTGTTGAGCGCACAATTCAGCTAGACCCTAAACAACAATCATCATACGATAAGAAAAAAGATAAACCCGATGAGTTAAAAACTCTAACTTTAGAAGAAAGAATAGAGCTTTCATGGGATTTTTTAACTAAAATTACTGATATTATAATTAATAAATTTACAAGAGCGGAGCAAGAGCAGGTTCATGAGGCTGGTAAGGTTCTTGTTCAGCATGGTGCGCAATATCAGCATAATGTACAAGAAGAAGCGCGCACTCAAAAGAAATTTGTTAAACAAACTAAGAGATCCAAAAAGAAATCTACGGGTGGTCGCGGAAGATAATTTTACAGGAAATTCTTTATTAAATGCTGAATCTATTTCTAATACTACTTAATTTACTCTGGCGCTGAGCCATATTTATTTTTTTCTTTTGTACCTGGAACTAAGCATAAAGATAATATTGGTATAATTAAATATGTCTGAATAATGTTGCCACTTTCAATATATTTAAATAATGGTATAAGAGATAAAAGATATAAAGGAAAATACCAACCGCTTAAATTCAAGTCATGCATTCTTTTTACAATTTTTGTTATTAGAATAATTGCAATGCCCAAGAGATTATATCTACTGGCAATGATATTAAAAACATCAGCATATTTTCGGTGCTGCGTAAATTTTCAATAGTATATTCGGGGTTAGTGACGGACAAATATAGAATTGCAAAATTTGCTGAACTTAGTGTTAGGCTATAAGCCAAGCAATGACTGTAAATCTATAGGACCCACCATAAATTAAAGAAAGGACTTTGTTGTCAGTCATATTTTTTATAATTAATTACAGTCTATTATTACGTTATCTAGTGTTTATTGCCTAGTAAAGCAGTAATAGTAAATGAATCTAAAGCTATTTCTTTTCAACTTCTGGTAAACTCAAAACTCTCAGAAAATTATCGTAAAATAAATACTTTAGTCCATTTGGGCCTTCTGCTTGCCAGTTCTCAGCATTGATAATAATAATTTTTTTGTTATATTGTTTATATCTTTTACTATTTTGATTAGAATCTATCACTATGTATTTGATCGAGTCATCTTGCATGACTTGTTTAAGCTCTTCTAGTCTTTTTAGGCTCTCATTTTTTCTTTGATAAAATCCAATGATTTTTTTATCATCAGGAAAGAAATGTTCGAGCGCATGGCTCATCACAACTATTTTACCAAGGTTGTTTATATATTGATCCTTTTCCTTCTGAAGCAGGGCTAATTTTATTTTAGCAGCTGCATGATTAACTTCTATATCACTTTTGAGCCGCGGGAAACTCTTGGGTAATTCTTGTGCTAAATGATCAAGAACCTGCCTGGTTTTTTGTAGGTCTGGCCAAAAATGAAAATTATCACATCCGCTACTGCTCTGGAAGTCAAACCCTTCGATCTTGCTGATATTTATAATTTTGCCAGTAAAATCCTGAGCTATCTTGCTGCAAAAACTATCGAAATTATCATCAATATATATAAGCATATCAGCGCCTTTGATCTTGCCCATGTCGCTCGGGCGCAGCTGGTAGTGATGCGGGCATCCAGTTCCTTGCTGAACAATTTCTATTTGCGCAGAGTCCTTAGTCAGCATCGCTATAATTCCTGCAACTGCAGCAGTACTAGTTAGTATCTTAGGCTTTGCAGCGTAGCAATTACTACTTGCTAAAAAAAGCATCAAAACTATTTTTAATATAATTTTTTGAATATTAAATCGCATTATTTATATAATCTCCAGTAATTCTTGTTTTATGATTTTGAAATCAGATTTAATCCATTTATCTTTTAGTTTCTCGAGAGTTTTCCCGAGCTCCTTCCCTTCAATTCCGCGCTTAATTAATTCTTTGCTTGCAATTGGAAATTTAGGAGGTTTTTTTTCTGCTAATTTTTTATACAAATTAGCATATTCTCGATTATTATTTAATACATATGCAAAAGCACAAAAATAGCTAAAATGGTCTTGCTGGAACCACTTCCTCTTTAAATGAATAATTATTTCTTCCTTCTTTCGTATCTGCTTTAAATCAAGCAAGGCCATAATAAATTTGCTTCTGGCGCGTGAAAGGCGCAAATCCATTAGCAGCTTTTTATTTATAGGCGCTCTATCAGCGGTAAATAAACTTGCATATAGCAGATCAATATATTGCGTCCCTTCAAGAGATATATTGAATAGTCCAACTACGCTAGGGGCTCGCTTTAAATAATCTACCGAGATTCTCTTGACGGGTAGAATTTCTTGCAAGATTCCTTTTTCTTGCATTAAGTTTAGCGCACTTGCGCTGCCACTTAGTGGCAGAAGGCTATCAAGCTCTAGTAAAATTCGCTCTTTAGATATTTTTTGCAGACTGCTTTTGGCTAAGGCGCAGGCCTTAAGCCCCTCTTGGTCAATTTCTTTGGCATATCTGCAAGTGAATCTAAAAAATCTCAAAATACGCAAATGATCCTCCTGAATGCGCAAGTCAGGCGCGCCAATGAATTTTACAACTCCGTTTTTCAAATCTTCAAGCCCGCTGAAATAATCATAAATTTTATGCTCTTTTATACAGTAGCTAAGGGCATTGATAGTAAAATCACGCCTCTTGGCATCCTCTTTGAAATTCTTGCTATAGCTAACTTTTGCATGGCGCCCATCGCAATTAATGTCCTTGCGCAAGGTTGTGATTTCAAAATGATGGCCTCTAATTACAGCAGTGACTGAGCCAAATTTTATACCAGTTGGAATGGTCTTTATTCCTGCATTGCCTAATATTTTCATTACTTGCTCTGGTAAAAAATCAGTGCAAATATCAATATCATTAGCTTTTTGATCAAGCAATGCATCGCGCACAAAGCCTCCAACGAGCCTAGCGCTGCCCCCAGCGTTATGCAAGATTTGCATTATTTTCAAGGATGGTTTAGAATTAATATTTATCTTCTTTTTGATCATTGTGATTTGGAATTATAATATTCAATTGCTTTTTTTAAATCTTCTGGCGTGTCGACTGAGATCGGTATATCATCTGCAATGGATATGCCTATTTTTATGCCATTCTCAAGCGCCCTTAGCTGCTCTAATTTTTCGCATGACTCATAAGTTGCTTCTTGTAAATTCACGAATTTTGTTAGGGCCTGAGTGGTGAATCCATAAATTCCAACATGATATAGGAACTCTTGAGAGCCATGAGGTATTAAACTTCTAGAAAAATACATCGCCCTGTTTTGTTTATCTGCAACAACTTTAACATTCGACTCACTAATTGCTTCTTTTTTGTCAATTTTCACGACCGGGGTTGCAATATCGCAATCGCCTTGTTTTAGCCTATTTATAACATCTTCGACAGTTGCAGGATTTACAAACGGCATGTCACCTTGTACGTTAATTATATATTTTATTTTATCATTGCCTGGTATTTTTGTATATGCTTGGTAGATTCTGTCTGAACCAGTCGCGCAATTCTCGTCCGTCATTATTGCATTAGCTCCAGATAATTCTACAACTTCTGCAATTCTTTTAGAATCAGTTGCTATATATAAATTGTTCTTAAATTTAGGCTTTAAGCAAGAAATAACATGCTCGATTAGGCTTTTATCCCCTATTTTTGCTAGAGGTTTGCCAGGTAGGCGAGTTGAACCAATCCTTGATGGAATTATAATTGCAATATCATTATTCATAAAATTTATTGTTTTTTTTGAAAATAACTGTTGACATTTTATCCGTTTTCAACGATAAAGTAAATCAACTTTTTGAGGTTGCTAAGTTTTAGTTTGTAATTAATATAAAATTATACTAAAATAAATACTTCAATACAGTAAATATAATGATGGTGAGTTGAGAATTCTTAAAACGCCTCGTACAAAGCTTGAAGATGCAAGTTTTTATGAGCCCGTAGCTCAGTTGGTAGAGCACTTGACTTTTAATCAGGGTGTCCCGGGTTCGAGCCCCGGCGGGCTCACCATTTCTTTATATTCCTAATATTCTACATTTTTGAACAATTAACATCTACAATACGTATATAAGTAGTTTCTGATTATTTGATAGGATGCCTTGATTTAGTAATGTTCATATGATACAACATCATAGTATACTAATAATCAATTATTTTAAAGGCTACATAATATGGAAAAAAACAACAAATCAATAATTAAGTTAGACGTAATTCTTCTTGGGGTTTTTCTGGCAATAGGCATAAGTATTTCTGGATATTTTATCGGTCAGACATTATACAACGCAAAAATGGCTATTAATACTGCAGAAGCAAAGGGACTAGCAACGCGCAAGGTTGTTTCTGATAAGGCTATTTGGTCTATTGGTTTTCAAGTTGCAGATCAGAATAAAGATATGGTTCAAGAGTTATATAAAAAGGCTGAGCAGAATCAACAGGAAATAATCGCTCTACTTAAAAAAAGAGGTTTTACTGAAGAAGAAATTAGTAAAGGTGCTATAAGTTACAATCATTCAGTATTTCGCGATGAACAAAATAAAATTTCTGATGAGCAACATGTGTTCTCTGGTGATATAGAAATAGAAACTAATAAAGTGTATCTAGTAAAAAAATCTCTTGGTGCGACCAATGAACTAATTGCAAAAGGTATCAATGTAGAAAATCGTGCACCGACTTATATATTTACCAAGCTTAATGAAATAAAACCTGCTATGCTAGAAGAAGCTACAAAAAATGCGCGCATTGCAGCTGATCAATTTGCTAAAAACGCAGCTGTTAAGGTTCTGTCAATTAGAAGTGCTCGCCAAGGTGGTTTTTCGATCACTGACGATGGAGAAAATTATGGTGACAGGCGCAAAATCAATAAGGAAGTAAGAGTGGTAACTAATATTGAGTTCCTGCTTTCTAACTAATTATACATATATGTATCCAATCACCCTGAGATTGATCGGTTCAATTTCAGGGTGATTTACTACAATAAATATCTATTTATATGATTTTGTTTTCAATAAAACATATTGCATAAAACTAGTTGCGACGGCAGTGGTAAACCAAAATAAGCCAACTGAAAAAGCAGAGCCATCGTAAAAATAACTACATATTCCAACGCCAATAGCGCAAACTAAAGCACGTATTGACATAATATTTGAAGATGCAAGCCCTCTTACTTCAGGAAAAACCTCTAAAGATTTTGCAAATATTATTGGGTAGCTGATCGCCATACCAATGCCTCTTAAGGTTACAACCACAGTTAATAAATATGGGTTGCTAGTGAATATAAAAATTGTACTAAATATTAAGATAAGTACCATTCCAATATTTATACATTTTACGTCGCCTAAGATTCCGCTTATCTTGTAAAAATAAGTGCTTGTTACAGAGAATACAGCAATACTTATAAACATATGTATGCTGTATTCTATAATCGATAACCCAAATGTTTCCATATATAAAAATGGAGAGCAAGCCACAAATGCAATCCATGCCGCGCACTGAATGCTAGGTATTAACGAAGTTAGCATAAACTTCCTGCTTGAAAACATTTTTTTTAAGTCAGATAATATTTTCTTGGGCATTAATTTATCCAGATTTTTATTCGTCTCCGGCAATAAATAATATAAAGACAGCCAGGAAATAACTGATAATACAGCAATGCTACTGAAATTTCCTCGCCAGCCTATGTAGTAATTAATTGTCGCGCCTATAATTGGCCCGCCAGCCATACATACAGTAATTAATGCATTCATTTTACCAATGATCCTTGCAGATTCTTTCTCTGGGTAGCTTTCAGCCACCATTGCAAAAGCCACAACGCATGATGTACTAGCTCCAAGACCTTGAATGAATCTTGCAAATAAAAGCATTTCAATGCTAGTGGAAATTGCGCATAAAACTGCACCTAAGGTCATTATTAAATTACCAATTATCATAACTAGCCTTCTACCATAAGAGTCAGAAATCGGGCCATATATTATTGCAGATATACAAAAGCCAAGCATGTTTATGGAAATAATCAGCTGCGTTTTAGCGTCAGAAATGTTGAAATAATCAGAAATATCTGGAAAACTTGGCGCTGCAATGTCAGTTTCCATGCAGCATGTAATTATAGATATAACTAGTATGATATATAAATATTTATATATATTGTTGTTTTTAATATTATTATTTGTAATTTTGCTCATAAAAATCCCTATTATTTTTTTTTCTACTTGTAGTGGTCATGTTATATATATTTGTTTACCTTATAGTATAGTAACTTACCATAAGATTGACGGCATTTTTACTTTATCTTTTATAATTGATCTAATTACATTTTTCCCCTTTAATGGATAAGCA
>JAHDBQ010000046.1 GCA_020630305.1 Alphaproteobacteria bacterium
ATCGCAATCTCCTCACGATCATTTTTTTTGCGCCAATCGTTAGTATCACGCAAGGAATAAATGCATCCGCAATATTCTTGCTTGTAGAACTCCTCTTCCTTGGCCAGCTCATACATACGAGCTCCGCCGCCATCTTTTCGCCAGTTATAGGTCCAGTATTCAACACCATCATAATTTTCTGCAGCTCTTATTCCGCAATCATTTATCTGATCCATGTTCTTCCAGCGCGATATACCAAGGGAGCTGGTAATCACTTTGAAATCATTTTCGTAAGCATAAAGCGCCGTACGCTCAAAGCGCATATCAAAACACATTGTGCAGCGGATGCCTCGCTCTGGCTCTTTTTCCATACCTTTTGCGCGGGAGAACCAATTTTGCACGTCGTAATCTACATCAACAAAATCAAGGCCTAGCTTTTCAGCAAATCTAATATTTTCTTTTTTGCGAATCTCATACTCCCTCTTAGGATGAATGTTTGGATTATAAAAGAAAATAGTCAGGTCAATGTCAGACTCAGCCATTTTTTCAATTAAAGGACCAGAACATGGGGCGCAGCACGAATGCATCAACACCTTATTTTCGCCGCCAGGAACTTCAAAAACTTCGTTATTCATATGTTTTAGTTTGGATTGAATAATTAAACTGACGAGAATTATAACATAAAAAATATTTTTTGCAAAAAGATTTGCAAAAAGCATCTTGTTTAGCTTGCTAAGATAAAGACGCATTCAGCTTCTTTCTTTATCTTATAGCACACTTCCAGCCCTAACTTTTTTGCATCTTATTTATAAATTTTGCAAAATCCTGCAGCGACGAAAAGTCTTTATACACAGAAGCAAACCTAATATAAGCAACATGGTCAATTTTCTCAAGATCGGCCATAATAAGCTGACCAATTACCCGAGATTTAATCTCTCGTGAGCTGCTATTTTCAATTTACAAGGTAATATTATCACTGATTTTCTCTATCTCCTCTGAGGAAAATTTCTTTTCCTTAAGGCGATAGTAATAGCTTTTAAAATCTTATCTCGGACAAAAGGCTTTTTAGCACCGCTTCTTTTAACAACCACCAGCTCTGCAAGCTGCAGACGCTCGAAGGTAGTAAACCTACCGCCGCATTTCATGCATGCCCTACGCCGCCTTATAACAGAGCCTTGAAAGCTCTCCCGAGAATTTTTTACCGAACTATTATTCTCTTTACAAAATGGACATCTCATGATTATACTACTTTTATTACACTCTTAAAAAACTAACCATATATCGGAAATTTACTGGTAAGCTCTGTTGCCTTTTTAAAAACCTCTTCTTCTTTAGCGCTATTATCATCTGATTCCTTCAAGGCATCTAGGATGTCTGCAATTAAATTTCCTACTATCTCAAACTCTGCCTCCTTGAATCCTCGTGTGGTGCAGGCCGGCGTTCCGAGCCTCACTCCTGAAGTAATAAACGGCGAAGTTTCATCGAATGGAACGGTATTCTTATTCGACGTAATCCCTGCTCTGTCAAGCGAATCCGATGCCACCTTACCAGTTATATTATGTTTCCTGAGATCCATAATTACGATATGATTCTCAGTTCCACCGGTCAAAACATCATATCCCCTACCCTGCAGCGTAGCAGCTAGAATCTTCGCATTTGCAATCACTTGCTTGATGTATGTTTTAAATTCATCACTAAGAGCCTCCTTGAATGCCACAGCTTTCGCAGCTATAACATGCATCAAAGGACCGCCCTGCAAACCAGGAAAAACGGCTTTGTTAAATTTTTTCCCAAGCTCTTCATCGTCTGATAATATTATGCCGCCTCTAGGGCCTCTTAAGGTCTTATGAGTGGTTGAGGTTGCAACATGCGCATGCGGAAACGGCGAAGGATGCTGCCCGGCAGCAACCAGGCCAGATATATGCGCAATATCAGCCATTAGATAAGCACCCACCTTGTCAGCAATCTCACGGAATCTTGCAAAGTCAAGAATGCCAGTATATGCTGAAAAACCAGCGATTATTATCTTTGGTTTATGCTTTATTGCAAGTTCTTCAACCTCATCATAATTTATAAAATTTGTTTCTCTGTCCACTCCGTAAAAAACTGGATTAAACCATTTGCCCGATAAGTTCGGGGCAGCTCCATGCGTTAGGTGCCCGCCGCAATCAAGGGACATTCCAAGTATCGTATCACCAGGCTCAAGCAGCGCAAGATACACCGCCTGATTGGCCTGCGAACCTGAATGAGGCTGCGAATTAGCATACTTACATTTAAATAATTCCTTCAGGCGGTCATTCGCCAAGTCTTCAGCTTTATCAACCTCCTCGCAGCCTGAGTAATAGCGCCTGCCGGAATAGCCTTCTGCGTATTTATTAGTCATGATTGACCCTTGCGCCTCAAGCACAGCTTTGCTTACAAAATTCTCTGAAGCTATCAGCTCTATATATTTACTTTGCCTTTCTTCTTCTGCGCTTATTGCTGCTGCAATTTCAGGATCTGTTTTGTTTAGTTCATTATTCATTTTTGCCACCTCTTCTTTTATATTTTCTTTAAAAAATTCATTGCAAACTCTAAGCCTTTTTGATCTATCGAGTGCTGTAAATTATCAATTATAAACAACTGATTTTCTATATTTTTACTCTTAAAATAATCAGCCATTTTTCTGCTCTCATCTACCTCTACCACCCCATCTTCTGCGCCATGCACTAGGCAAACTTTTGTACTAATATCTTGCGCCTCATTTTCAGGGACTAATAACCTTCCAGAAAAACCAAGCATTGCAGCAAACGGTTCTTTTTGTGATAATGTTAAATAGCTAGAAACCATAGTTCCTTGAGAAAAGCCAAATAATATTGTGTCTTTATTAGTGACATCTAGCTGCTCCTGAATTTGCTTAATTTTCTCTTCAATTAGCGGCGCATTTTTTGCCATTGCAGCAATAACAACTTCAGGAGACCTGTCCTCCAGGCTAAACCACTGCCTGCCAAAGGGCGCCATGTCAAAAGGTTCAATACCATTTAACGAAACAAAATGATAATCAGGAAAAGTGCTTTGCATAAACGGCGCTAAAGCTGCTAGATCCTGACAGTCAGAACCAAGACCATGCAGCATTATAACCAGCTTATCTGTTTTTCCTGTGATTGACTTTACTTCAACATAATCTTCTTGCATTTTTTCCTTTATCTTTTTGTTTTTATATATTCCTGGCAATACTCGCTAACTGCACACGTATTACATAGCGGCTTTCTAGCCTTGCATGTGTATCTGCCATGTAGTATAAGCCAATGATGGCCATATTCAAGCCATTTTAGCGGAATCTTCTTTAATAAATCTTGCTCCACTTTTTCTGGCGTCTTGCCCTTGCTAAATCCAAGCCTGTGAGCGACCCTATAAACATGTGTGTCAACTGCCATCGTAGGCTTCCCATATGCGCAGTTTAATATTACATTTGCGGTTTTTCTGCCAACCCCTGGAAGCTTTATTAGATCTTCAAACTCATCCGGCAACTCGGAATTATAATCATTTATCAGCATTTTGCAAAGCTCTATCACATTTTTAGCTTTAGTGTTAAACAAGCCAATTGTTTTTATGTATTCCTTCAAACCTTCTACGCCCAAAGAAAGCATCATCTCTGGCGTATTATGAGTTTTAAAAAGCTCTTTCGTGGCCTTATTAACAGACACGTCAGTTGCCTGCGCAGAAAGAACCACAGCCACAGCCAGTGTAAAATTATTATTATATTCAAGCTCAGTCTTTGGCTCAGGATCCATCCTGCAAAAAACCTGAAATATTTTTTCTATATTTTCTTTTTTTATCATTTGCAGCGGCAGCTATTTATATAATTACTTTGTAGCTTTGTATAATAGACCAAAATAAATGTATAGAGCAAGTATAATTTTATAAAAAAAAATACAAATATCTTTATTTTTGCAAAATAACTAAATATATTTGCTCTCTTTAGAAGCTTGGGCTATAATGGCACTTGAAGATTTTCAAGCAAGTAATAATTAGAGTTAATATTTTATGACAGAAAACGCAGTATTCGAACAAGTAAAAGAACAAATAACAAATAACGAAATAGTACTATTCATGAAAGGTACAGCCGACTTTCCGCAATGTGGATTTTCTTCGATGGTAGTTAACATCCTACATGGGTTGGGAGCAAAATTCTTAGACGTAAACGTAATGGCAGATCAGAATGTTCGCCAGGGCATCAAAGACTTTTCTGACTGGCCAACCATACCTCAACTTTATGTGCGAGGTGAATTTATTGGCGGGTGCGATATAGTAAGGGAAATGTTTGAAAGTGGCGACCTTTCCAAAGTAATAAATAATTCAGAAGAGATCTCTAAATAATTTTTTTGATGCAGCTGGCGGGAGACCCAATATGGAAAATGCAATTTTTATCAAGGATTTAAAGAAAGAATATTTTGACCAATTAAAAGGAATAAATATTACTGCTCTTAACTCTCTTGACCTTGCAATCCCTAAGGGCTCAATCTTTGGTCTTCTTGGTCCAAACGGGGCTGGAAAATCAACCCTAATAAATATCCTTGCTGGCACTGTAGTTAAAAAATCAGGTGAAGTAAAAATACTTGATACATGCATTGACAAAGAACCGAAAGGAGCGAAGAAGCTACTTGGAATTGTGCCTCAGGAGATTAGCTATGATAGCTTCTTTAGCTTGCATCAGGGGCTTGAATTTTATGCCGGATATTACGGAATTAAAAAGCAAGATAGAAAAACCGATGAAATTCTGAAAGCTCTTGGGCTTTGGAATAAGAGAGAAGCAAAACCTCAGCAGCTATCAGGCGGCATGAAAAGGCGCTTTTTAATAGCTAAAGCAATGGTACATTCACCTAAAGTTTTAATACTTGACGAACCAACAGCTGGCGTTGATCTTGAGCTACGCAATCAGTTATGGGATTACGTAAGAAAATTAAATAAAGAGGAAGGGGTGACCGTTATCATTACCACTCATTATCTAGATGAAGCCGAACAAATGTGCGACGAGATAGCCTTCATAAACAAAGGCAAAATTATTCATCAGGATAAAAAACAGAATCTAATGAAAAAAGTTGACTGCAACTATATTGATGTTTCCTTTAAAGAAAAAGTGATGCTCTCAATGTTTAAGTTAGATTCGGACTCGATGTGTTTAATCGAAGATAATCAAGTCAGATTTCAAATAGACTCCGGCAATAATAGTTACAAAAATGTTATGAAAGAACTAGGAGCCGTGAGAGCTGAAGTTGCTGATATTAAAGTGTTCCAGCCAAAGCTAGAAGATATTTTTTATAATATAATGCAGAAATAATTATGCAGCATTTAAAGGACAGATCACTTATTCACATTTATGGCGCTGACGCTCAGCAATTTTTGCAAAATATGGTGAGTAATGATGTTATAAAAAATAAATTCTCATACAATTTCTTGCTAAGCAACCAAGGACGATATATTTTTGACTTTTTTGTAATTGCCGAAAATGATCAATCTTATTTTGTAGATATCGATGAAGCAAGCTCTGTTTTATTCATCAAACGCATGAATATGTACAAGCTACGCAGAGACTTGACTATTTCAAATGTATCTGCTGATTACTGCATTATGTATTCAAATGCGTCTGCGATAAAGAAACCCCAAATAGATTGTAAATTTTACTATCAGGATCCAAGATATAACAAAATGGGATATCGATCACTAATCTCTGCGAAGCAACTTTCGAGCATTGAAGTTTTAGAGCTCGATTTATATAACATGGATAAATACGAGCATTACATCCCCGACGGCGCTTCTGACCTGATAAAAGACAAATCTATTCCTATAGAATATGGTGCAGAAGAACTAAATGCAATCGACTACCAAAAAGGCTGTTATGTTGGCCAAGAGGTTATCTCAAGGGCAAAATATCAAGGAGTAGTTAGAAAAAAGATATTCGGCCTGGCCTTTGAATCAGAAACAAAAGCTAGTACCTCAAAAACAAATGAGGCAGTTATAAACCAATCAGGAGAAAAAGTCGGAGTAATTTGCTCTACCTATAAAAATAAAGCAATCGCTTTAATCAGAACTGAAAAATTAAATGCAGATAAACACTTGCTTGTTGATGGTGCGCAGGTGAAAATCATTGCTGCTGCATACTACTAAATGCAGTTATACAGCAAATATTTAGAATCTACACCTTCTCCACATCTTCTATATATTCATGCACAAGGCTAGAAACCTGTCTAGAAAGATTTGTCCTATGCGATATAATTAACTGGTCAAGCTTAGCTGTTAAATCATCCGACAGCTCATGAAGCAAATCTTTATTATAAGAATCAATTGCAGAATATTCAAGCTCAAGCATAAATACGTTATCCCCAATTTCATAAGAAATAGTTTTTAAATTATAGTAAATTGAACCAATCATTTTATTTATAAAAATATCTTTGGAACTTAATAACTTATCATTACCCATAGTTAAAACAAAAGTATTAAAATATGGTAATAATATATTTTATATAACTACCTAAGTCAAGTATCTTATGTACTTAAAGTTGTTTTTTATATACATATATTGGTTTAAATTGTAAGCTTAACAGCTTTATATATAGCCTTAGAGGCCCCTTAAAAAACATAAAATAATTTTATTTCTAAACTCATACTTTATACTTTAAGTTGTTTATATCAAAAGCTTATGCATTCCATAATTATTTATGCATGCTAAAAATAAACCTTTGGTTACCTACGGGCGGTTATCATGA
>JAHDBQ010000047.1 GCA_020630305.1 Alphaproteobacteria bacterium
TTTTTTGATAGTAATTTCATTATTAATAGTCAAAACAATCGTACTTGCCCTGTCAGCTCCAAGCGCATTTAATGTAGTAATTTGAGAGGCGTCACCCTTAAAAACAGGCAAACCATTTGAAACTTCTTCTTTTACAATCTCATCATTTACATCAAGAGCTATATAATTTATTCCTTCAGCTTCAAGCACACGTGCAACCATCTTACCAACCCGGCCAAAGCCACCAATTATAACATGATTAGTTAAATCACGTGCACCAAATTCAATAATCTGATTTGGTGTTTTACCAAGACCTCTTTCTATTTTCTCAGCAAATTTTTGCCCAACAGTTGCAAGCAAAGGTGTCAGCGCCATAGAGCAAGTTACAACTAATAATAATATATTTGCAGTACCCTCTTCAAGAACCCCATATTCTTTTCCTAGACCAAATAAAATAAAGGCAAACTCACCGCCTTGCGAAAGTAATAATCCAGCATGGATTGCAACGCCTTTATTAAAGCCAAATAAAATACATAGTGCAGCAATAATTATGGTTTTAAGTAGAATTAATGAAACACAGAAAGTGATAATATGCGTAATCTGGGCATACATCTCTACGACATCAATCTTCATACCAACACTCATAAAAAATAGCCCTAGCAATAATCCTTTAAAGGGGTAGATACTCTCTTCCGCTTTAACTCTAAAATCTGTTTCTGCCACTAAGATTCCAGATACAAACGCTCCAAGAGCAAGCGAAAGGCCTAGCTGCTCTGTTCCCCAAGCTGCGCTGAGCACAACAAGCAAAGTAGCAGCAATTGCCATTTCACTACCAACAGCATTAGCGGGCGCAATAAATGAAAATAATGGACGAAGTAGCAATCGCCCAGCAATAAAAATCCCACCAAGAGCTAATACTGCTTTTATCATTGAATTTGCTAAAATTGCAGGCAAAGATTCTGCAACACCCTCACCGCCCAGAAGCGGAACAATAACAAGCAAAGGCACAACCACAAAATCCTGAAGGAGCAAAATTGCCAAAGCAATACGACCAATCTGCATTGATTGACTTTTTGTTTCCTCTACCACCTGCATAACAATAGCAGTAGAAGATAGAGCAAGGCCACCAGCAATAATAATAGCTGAATTATAATTATTAGTAATTAATATAACGCATGCAGCTATAATTACACTAGTAATTAAAACTTGCAATGTGCCTAAACCAAACACATATTTACGCATAGCTTTAAGCCTTTCTATAGAAAGTTCAAGACCAATAGCAAATAGTAAGAACACCACCCCAAACTCACCAAGCAGCGAGGTTTGTTCATATTTTACAATAGAAAGTCCATTCTCACCAATTATTGCACCAGCCACCAAATAACCAAGCACCGGGCTTAGTTTTAACCTTCTAAATATCGCAACCGCAGAAACAGCAGCTCCGATAAGCATAATAATGATAACTAAAAGATGTCCTTCCTCTTCCATTAATTTTTATTCACAAGTAAAAAAGTTTAATATTTCAAAAATCCCATTGATATTTTAGCTAGTTTTTGTCTAGCTCTTTTGTAGAGTATAGCATTACTGCCGCAAAATCACCAATATTTTTTACAAAATTGTATAAATATACTCAATTGACTGTATAAGAATCATTCTTACTGCGGTAATCCTTGCTTTTTCTATATAAATTGTTTAGATTGTATTATAGTAGCTTATGTTGATATTTATTATAAGCAAAATAAAACAATATATAATATTACAGAAAGTTGATATTTAGGGTGATTTAGCAAGAGTGTCTGATTTATTTGATTTTAAAAAAGAAGAAAATGTTGCGGCGGATAAGACTTATACCGCAAGTGATATTGAAGTTTTAGAAGGACTAGAACCTGTTCGTATGCGTCCTGGTATGTATATCGGCGGTACGGACGAAGCCGCTATGCATCATTTAGTTTCTGAGGTTTTAGACAACTCAATGGACGAGGCCGTTGCTGGATTCGCTTCTAAAATTACAATTGAAATGCATGCTGATGGGTCTATTTCCATTAGCGATAACGGGCGTGGTATTCCGGTTGACAATCACCCGAAATTTCCAGAGAAATCAGCTCTTGAAGTTATTTTAACCACGTTGCATTCTGGCGGTAAATTTTCCGATAAAGCCTATCAGACATCGGGCGGGCTGCACGGCGTTGGTATTTCCGTGGTGAATGCCCTATCTGAGAATTTAACTGTAGAGGTATTCAGAAATGGAACCGCATATACGCAAAAATATTCAAGAGGAGCGCCGCAGACAGCGCTTGAAAAAAGCGAGACTTTAAAAAAGCTAAAAGGCACAAAAATAACTTTCTTCCCTGATAAGGAAATATTTGATAAGTCAATAAAATTACTACCGAAAAGAATATATGAACTTGCTAAGTCGAAGGCTTATTTATATAAAGGCGTGCAGATGCATTGGTCATGCGCTGAGTCCTTAATTAGCAATGCAGAGGCGCCGCTTAAGGATGTGATTCATTTCCCTGGAGGGCTTCGAGATTATCTAGATTCGCAGGCTAGTAAAGAAGGCATAATTGGCGGCGAGATTTTTTCAGGTAACGCTGAAACAAAGTTAGAAAACATTAAGATTGAATGGGCGATATGCTGGCACTCAAAAAATGATTTCATAAAATCATATTGCAATACAATACCGACTCCGCTTGGCGGCACGCACGAACAAGGTGTAAGGGCAGCTCTATCCCGGGGCATTAAGATTTACGGAGAGATGGCTGGACATAAAAAAGTATCGCAAGTAACTCCGGACGACTTCCTAGATTCAATTTGCATGATGCTTTCTGTGTTTATTAAAGACCCTATTTTCCAAGGGCAAACCAAGGAAAAATTGGTTTCAAAAGGAATTACTAAACATGTAGAAAATGCAGTTAAAGATCATTTTGACCATTGGCTTAGCGGTAACAAGAAGCTTTCTGATCAGTTAATTCAGCATTTTATTGACAATGCAGAACGTAGATTAAGCAGAAAGAACGAACGCAGTGTTAGCAGAAAAACTGCAGTGCAGAAGCTACGCCTGCCTGGCAAGCTAGCAGATTGCAGTAGCACGAATGCATCAGGAACTGAATTATTTTTAGTAGAGGGAGACTCTGCAGGCGGCTCTGCGAAGCAAGCAAGAGATAGGAAAACGCAAGCAATCTTACCACTACGAGGCAAGATATTGAATGTAGCAAATAGTACTAACCAGAAAATTTTGGCCAACCAAGAAATTCAGGATCTAGAGATTGCTCTTAATTGTGGCTCGATGAATAATTACAAGGAAGATCAACTTCGTTATGAAAAAGTAGTCATTATGACTGATGCTGATGTAGACGGCGCACATATTGCTGCCCTGCTGATGACTTTTTTCTATAAGAGAATGCCAAAATTGATTAAAAATGGTCATTTATATTTAGCGCGTCCACCGCTATACAGAATTGTGCAAGGGGCAAATACTACTTACGCAGCAGATGATGAACAAAAAAATAAATTAGTTGCTGAGCTTGAAAAATCTCGCAAGAAATTTGATCTTGGCCGTTTTAAGGGCCTTGGAGAAATGACACCGAAGCAGCTGAAGGAAACGACGATGCACCCTGCAACTCGTATGTTATATAAAGTAGGCATTGCTGATTTTGATAATATCGAAACTATCGTGGATAATCTTATGGGCAAGAAGCCAGAAAAAAGATTTGAGTTTATTCAAGAGCGAGCTTTAAATAAAAAAGATGGAGAAATAGAATTATATGTGTAATGTTAAAAAGTTTTTAAACCTAATATTGATTATTTGTTTTTCTGCTAGCTGTTTTGCTATTGACAAGCAAACTGATAAAGTACCAAATAATAAATATCCAGACGAAGTTTATTTCAAACAATTTCAGGATGTGTTCAAAAAAATTGAACAAGATTATATGAAAGTTCCAAACAAACAAGAAATGACTGATGAGGCAATTGACGGCATGCTTAAGTCTCTGGACCCTTATTCTGGATATTTCACGGATGATGATTTGAAGTTCTTCAAAGACCAAACAGATGGTGCATTTGGTGGCATTGGCGTGGAGATTGTTTATGATAATGGCGCTGTGAAAGTTATATCACCAATCGATGACCTACCCGCTTACAGAGCTGGAATTAAAGCTGGAGACCTCATAATAGGCGTCAATGGCAAGCTTGTAAGCAATATGGGCTTTAATAAATCAGTAAAAGAAATGCGCGGTAAGCCTGGTACTAAGCTGAGCCTTCTTGTTGTAAAAGTAGATGAGCACATAACCAAAGAAGTTGAGCTTAAAAGAGAAATCGTTAAAATTAAGCCTATTAAATTTGAGATTGAACAAAATGACGATGTAGCAATTGCTTATGTGAGAATCGTTACATTTAATCAGCAAACTATTACCGAGCTTAAAAACACAGTCAAGAAAATACAAGGCCAGTTGCAGCAAAAGGACAAAAAACTAGAAGGAATAATTTTAGATGTGCGCAATAACCCTGGTGGTCTTTTGACGCAGGCAGTTGCTGTTAGTGAGTACTTCATTGACCACGGAACTATTGTTTCCATAAGAGGAAGAGACGGCAAAAATAGTACTACTACATCTGCCGGGAGATTTGTTGAAAAAGCTCCGAATGTGCCGATGGTTGTACTTATTAATGCAGGAACTGCTTCAGCTGCAGAAATCGTCTCTGGAGCGTTGCAAGATCATAAAAGAGCAATTATAATTGGCACGACTTCTTTTGGTAAAGGCTTAGTGCAAACTTTCGCACAAATAAATAAAAGAGCAGCGGTTAAATTAACCACAGCTAAATATTACACTCCAAGCGGCAGATCTATTAATGCAAAAGGTATCATGCCGGATATTTTTATTGAAAATGCAAAAGTAGAATTTGCTAAAAAAGAAAAAGAGAAAAAAGCTTTTACTAGCTCTAGCGTTAAAGAGTATTTGAAGAAATATAATAACGAAGACGCTTTAGATGGTAAAGACAAGGAACAAGATAAAGAGAAAAAGGACAAGAAGAAAAATCTGTCTGAGAAATATAAAAATGATTATCAATATGCACGTGGATATGATTTAATTCGCGGCCTTGTAATCAGCAATAGGAAAAATACAAAGAATGAGAAATGATCAAGATATAGGCAAACAAAGCCTACCATTCAGGCCCGGAGTGGGCATGATGATTATTGATAAGAATAATCGGGTTTTTGTTGGCAAGAGAATAGATTCAAAAGTAAATGCATGGCAAATGCCGCAAGGGGGAATAGACCTTGGAGAGACCCCAAGCAGAGCTGCATTGCGCGAGATGGAAGAAGAAATCGGATCAGGCAATGCTAAAATTATAGCCGAAAGCAAAAATTGGTATAGCTACCGTATACCGAAATATCTTGTACCAAGATTATGGGAAGGGCAATATTGCGGCCAAAAACAAAAATGGTTTTTAATTCGTTTCCTTGGTGAGGATTCAGAGATTGATATTCAAACAACGGTTCCAGAATTTGACGATTGGCGCTGGGTGGAATTTGATGAGTTGCTAGAAAATATCATCCCATTTAAGCACGCTTTATATCAGAAAGTAATAAATGAATTCAAAGAATTGATTGGTTAATTGATTGTAATGCAATTTATAAAAAACAATGGGCAGCTATACTTAATGTAGCTGCCCTATTTTTTATAGCACTTTTATTTAGAAAGTTACTCTAAGTTGCATGTAGCCATTATGAGAATTAAATTTCTTAGCTATTGATGCTTCATAGCCAGCGCTTAGCTCAACATTATTTGTAATAATTGAGGCGCCAACACCTGCTTTAAAGGCACCTTTAACAATACTATTTTTAACTGAATATTTCCCAGATCCATTATTTTCAGATATCTGAACACCCTTACCTTTTGTAGATAGAGTTTGTTTATATGCTATCTTAACCTCAGGTGCAAATGTAACATTATCATTTCTGATATAACTTTTTAATAACAATTCAGGAGTTACAGAAAATAGATTCACATTATTTTTACTGATATCTAGATCTGCAGCCTTCTTACCACTAATACCTACCTGATTATACGCAAAATCCAAGGATGGAATTAGTACTAGGCTATCAGAAACTTTATAACTATAACTAGTTTTCAAGTTCGAACCAAATAGTCGCGCCTGAGCCTTATGATTTATGCTTCCAGCTTTAGAATTAATAAATGCCGAACCTAATTTTACTTTACCGCTTAAGAATAAATTATCAGTTACATTATATGATGAGTAAATACTACCTGTGTGCGCAATAACTTTTGACTTAGCTTTATTAATCTTACTATTACCATACATAAGGTTATAGGCAAGACCTAAAATAAAGTCGTTATCCACAGAAGTATCAGCACCAATTGCAAAGCCATAAGAATTATTTTTGGCTTTACCTAAACTGGTTTTAGCTTGACTAGTTCCAATAGTGCCTTTTATCCACGCACCGTGCGATAAAACATAATCATCTCCCGCCGCTATAGAAGGCGATAGCACACCATTAATTATATCATCAAACTCTTCAAGATCATTCACCAATTTTGTAGCCATCGCAGTACTAACTCCTGCTATTGATTTTTTATCATCGTTAATGTCGCTCACAGTACCTAGCTTGGCCTTTGCTGCTGCCTTAGCCTTTGCTGCTAACACTGCTTTTGCTTTAGCTTCTGCGTCTGCCTTAGCCTTTGCTGCTAATACTGCTTTTGCTTTAGCTTCTGC
>JAHDBQ010000048.1:0-3977 GCA_020630305.1 Alphaproteobacteria bacterium
ACAATGTTGCAATTGAGGCATATAATATAAAATTAAGGTGGGTATGATACATAAAAACTGAAATAGACTTGGTTACCTTAAAAGATAAATGCTATTCTAGAAAATAATATAAATTAATTACAGAGCGATTATTATGAGAAACAAAATAACCAAATTGCTGCTTTCAGTATTAGTATTAATTTCAGTATATTCATGTATGCCAAAAGAGCCGTACGAGATACGTAGCCCGTGTGTTGCAGTGCCGGCGCGGCCTCAGCATCAAGATCCTGGGGTAAATTTAGAAGGTGGAGCTTTGTCAACATACATAATTACTCCATGTATTAGAAGACCAGCAAATGTAAATTACGATATTGTCTAAACTACGTTATTTTTTGAATTTGTTTGGTGGGCCTCAGTACCTTTTCTGCATATACAGTAAGTTGAGATCCCTGGGTCCGAGGTCCAGGATGACGTAGTTTGTTTGGGGGTTATGAGTTATCATTTTTATCATGGATCTCGTAGCCCCCCAGGGCGTAATTCTGAATTCATTTCAAAATCTCTAGCAGCTATTCAGCAAAGTACGACGTGGTTAAGTTTTTTAGATCCCGGGTCAGTGTCTGGGATGACAGAGATCTTTGGGCCCGGTAAGTCTCGTTGAACATTCTCAATATACCCGCAAATTATGTCATTCTGAACTTGTTTCAGAATCTTCAAAACCTTTCAGCGCATGTAAATATTGAGAGGTCATGAGATTCCGGATCGGGGTCTGGAATGACAGAGTTGAGTAGAGCCGCAGGAGAACCTGTTGCAGGATTTCTCAGGAGGTTACAACACCCCCGGAGTTATCTGCGAATTTAGCTGGCGCATCTCTAGAGCCCTTTCAACGCAGTACGTTTTGGATAGTTTTCCGAGATTCTTCAGGTCCATGCTCCAGCTAATGACATATCCCTTGTCTTATGCACAGCCCGCCGCTCTACTTTAACTTATACACGGTTTGGAATACTCGTAGATCAAGCTGCGGTACTATTGCCAGAATATGATCGAAAATATCAGCTTGAATTGATTCGTAATTGGTCCAGGCTGTATCTTTTGTAAATACGTAAAGCTCTATCGGCACACCTTTTTCATTTGGCTCTAGCTGCCTTACTAAAAAAGTAAATCCATCTTTGTGAATATCTTTGTGGTTGTTTAAGTAGAATCTTACATAATGCCTAAAAATAGTGATGTTTGTGATCGAATTATCCTCTTGCAACATGTGCTTATTTTCGGCAAAGAATTTTTTCATAAATGGCTTGCTAGCAAGCTCGTGTAGCTCTTCTTTTTTGTATATCTTGATTTTATCCATATCAAGACTGACCGACCTTTTTATTCTTCTACCGCCATTTTCAAACATAGAACGCCAATTCACAACGCCCGTTGTTAAAAAAGCATAGGTTGGCACCGTGGTGTAGGTATTGTCAAAATTGCGGATTTTGATAACTGTAATAGTAATTTTTTCAATATTACCATCGGCGCTATAGCTAGGAAGCGTTACCCAGTCGCCTACTTTTATTATGTCCTGATATGTAAGCTGCAGACTAGCAAGTAGCCCAAGCATAGTGTCTTTGAACACAAAAGTTAGCAACGCAGCTGCAGCACCAACACTTGTGAAAAGCGTAGATAAGGATAGTGAAAATAATAAAGAAATTACTGACAAGAATGAACATAAAACTATAACAAGTCTAAAGATTTGCGCATGAAGGTCAATTGACAAACGTTTAGAAATAGCTTTAGTCTTATACATATCAACACTAACGCTAACAAGCATGTTAATAGTAGTTGTTATTACAAAAATGGTGTACAGAGTAATGAATAACTCCTGCGCTTTAATCATGAATTTTGTAAAGTAGCCAGAGTCAATAAATACGCTGCTCCAAAACATTAGATAAAACAGCGTGAATATATGTGTAACTCTTTTATTTACGTTGTACCTGTTAAAGATATACATGCTATCGTTTCCTTTATAAGAGGCAATTTTTTTGATAATTGGTGTGGTGATTTTTCTAACCAGCCAAATATAAGGTAAGAAAGCCCCGATCATTATACCAAGCAGAGTAATAGCCTGATTGTCGTTGTATAAATCGTCGATATTTTTTACGGATAATATTTCTTCAATATTTGATTTTTCTTCTGTTTTTTGCTGTGTCATAATTTTTAATTTGTCTTGAAGTTTAATTTTAAATTTTAAAATAATAAACTTAAGGTATCATACCAAAAAAACTATAAATAAATAAAGTGTATTTACTATAAACAATCAGTTTATAGTATTATTTGTTTTCAAAACTTTGCCAGATAACTTTTTTGCTAATTGTTTTTAGGCGCAAATGGTAGGTTGTGAATTAGATAGCTTAGGATTATGCAGTAAGTTTTTTACGTCCCTTAGCTCTTCTTGCTTTGATGATTGCTCTGCCCGCTACAGTGGCCATTCTAGCTCTGAATCCATGTCTTCTAGCTCTTACAATTGTGCTTGGTTGAAATGTACGTCTCATGATTTTATCTTAATTTTTATATTAAATTTACTAGTAATATAATAAAGCAACAATCTAGATGTGCTTTAAATTTCCTGCATGATACTAATCAAAAAGCTTGTAATTGTCAAGAATATATTATAATTTATTTTTTAAATGTAAATTATGATTATATAAAGCACTATGATATTTGTTGTTGTTTTTTCTGTTGCGACCGTTTTAGTTTTATTTTTGGGCCTGTTTTTTATGGCCAAAGGTAGGGAAAATAATGGCAAATTAACCACCTCTTTAATGTCTCTTAGAGTAATGTTTCAAGCAATTACCTTGCTTATTTTAGCTTTGATTTATTTTTTCTATTCGTAGGGATGAAATTTTATATAAAGAAGGAGGCGCTAGCCCCCCTTTTACTTATAGTAGATTAAAGTAGAGATTAAATAAACTCGAGACTATCTACTGCCTGCAGATCTACCACCACCTTTTGCGTTCGACCTTTCCTTAATTTTTGTTTTTGCTCTAGTGACAGTTGTTTTTGCAGATTTTTTTAGGTTTTTTGCTCCTGTTTTAGCGCGCTTAGCCACATCTTTTACTTTGCTCTTAGCTTTGTCTGTTTTTTCTGCAGCCGCCTCTTTTCTTCTTGTTTTCTTTTCTTCTTTCGTTTCTAGAGAGTTTCTAATTTTTCTTTCGGTTGCTTTGCGCTGTAATTTTGCAATTTTTGTCTTTGGTTCTGCTCTCATTTCTAAAGAACTTTCTAAGCTATATTTTTTTAAGTTTTTTATTTCTTGTTTGCTGTCTGGGCCTACACCATCTTGAGATTTTTCATTCACCTCACGATATAAATCTGCCTCACTTTTACGTTCTTGTTTAGCAATTTCAATATTTTCTCCGGCTTTATTTATCTTGCCAGTGATTTTTTCTGTTAATGAGATGAAAGCTTCTTTAAACCAACTAAAGGCTTTTTTGAATGAGTTGATTAATCCAGTAAAACCAGTATTAGTTTTGGCTTGTATCTCTTGAGAGGTTTTAAGCGCTTTGTTTTTTACTTTTCTTTTTGTAGGCAGGGCTGAATTGATTTCATCTCTGATTAATTGTTCAGCTTGTTCTTTGTTGCCTCTGCCTCTTATGACAGAGAGTTGTTCATTAATCGTTTTAGTCTGTGCGTCAGTTAATTCAAAGTCATAATTGCCAGTTATGCGATCAAAGCCCTTGTTTAATTTTTTATCTAGCGAGTCAAGTCTTAATGATTGAACTTCCCTGTGGATATCCTTAATTGAAATTTCTTTTTCGTGTGAAACAGTAACGCCTGTTTTTTGCATTGTTTCTGCAAGATTTTCTCGGTCACTTTCTAGTTCTACTAGGGCTGCGTCATAAAAATTTATTAATTCTTTATCAGTTGTTTTATTTGATGACTCTGTTATTGCTCCTTTGAGTGCGGCGTATGCTTCAATATATTCTATATTATCACCAGTAGATTTATAACCATCTCTTGCTTCC
>JAHDBQ010000048.1:3987-5902 GCA_020630305.1 Alphaproteobacteria bacterium
GTCTTTCACAGCAGGCTTTAAGTCGTTATTATTATCAGTTAGTTCGTTTAATAAATTCACGATATCTTCTTCGAGCCCTTCGTGGATCTGCGCTATTTTTTCGGTGCTAAGATTTTTATTGCTGTCGCTAAAATCAAGCGATTCACCTTTCTTGAGTTTATTTAAGTGCGAGCCATTATCCTTTAATTGGTAGGGTTCATCAGCCTCAAGCGAATCTTCACTTTCAAATAAACGCTCAGAGTATTGCTCCTCTTCAGAAGAGTAATCCCAACCTTTAAAGCCTTCCTTCTCTTTGGCGCTTTTTGTTTGTTCTTCAGAGTCAATTGATTCTTCGCTATCTTGCGATGATTGCGATCTATTATATTCTTCTTCAAATTTTTCCCACCCCGGAAATTCACCCTCTTGGATAGGTTCTAATTCTTTTGAATTTTTCATTTCGTATATTATGCCATCCACCATTTCGTCAGATAAGGTGCCGCTCGTTAATTTCTCTACATTTTCTACAAGCATTTCTTTTTGTTCAGTATTAATTTCTGTATTCGGATTTTTTGCAAACTCATTTCGAAGTAATGTGCGGAAAAGTTTTTCAGCTTCTTGTTGTTTGTCATCAGCCATAATTGTAACCTATTAAATTTTATTTTTAGCTATGACTACATTATACTTGTATTAACACTCTTAAATAAATATTATTTTTGGTAGTTTTTGAATAAAAAGATGTCAGCGATGTATATATGCCACGTTCACTAAAAAATAAATATTTAAATAACTGGATAAGCATTGCTTGCATTTTAAATAAGAATGTGATAAAGATAATAGTGCTAATGAAAAGAAATAAATTATGAATCAATTTGCACAAAACACATATCAATTATTGCAGAATTATAATTCAAAATATCAAGAAGAGCTGGCATACAAGCAGATGATGTTAGAGCTACTAGATAATTGTGATGACTGTTTCTTAAGAAGCTGTAGGGTTGGGCATTTTACCGCCTCTGCATTGCTGTTGAACAAAGATCTTAGTAAGGTTTTATTAATGCATCATAGGAAATTAGATATCTGGGTTCAGCCTGGTGGTCACTGCGATGGCGATGCTGATGTTTTAAATGTTGCTATTAAAGAGTCGCAAGAGGAGTCTGGTATAATTGATATCAAACCATTGTCGCAAGAAATTTTTGACCTTGATATTCATTTAATACCTCCAAGCAAAAAAGAAGAGGCGCATTACCATTTTGATGTAAGATTCTTGCTACATGCATATAATGACGATAATTTAGTGCAGAACCATGAGTCCAAGGAGCTGCGTTGGGTAGACAAAGATGCAAGGAACGCCCCAACTAAGAGTCGTTCAGTTTTACGCATGTTTGAAAAACTTATGGTTTTGAAGACTTATCCTATGACCTTTGTTTTTTGTTTGAGGTTTTCCTTTAGGGCTAGCAGATGGGGCCGACGATTTTCCTTTGGTTTGCTGGGTTCTGCCTGAGCTCTCCATGTTTTTTCTCATAGTCTTTGCCGCCTCTTTGGGGTCTTTAAACAAGTTTTGTAAATTTTTCACATGCACGGGTTCTTTAACTCCTTTGGATTTTTGTACGGCTTCTTTTGTAGGTGCTTTTTTCACTCTTCTTCTAACACGGTTTTTAACTTTTTTCTTTTTAGGTTTTTTTTCCTCGTTATCTATGTGATTAAATATAGCGTGGTCCAAACTTCCTTTTCTACTCTTTGTGACATCAGTTTTTTTTGTTAAGATTTTAGTTGCAATATTTGTCGTGAGAATTTTATTCATAGTATCAATAGCATTATTATTAAATCTGATATTATGCATTTCTATTTTTCCATCTTTGCCTTTGTATTTATCTGATATCGATTCAAATTTTTTAATATCTTGCGGGTCATTCACCTGCCCTTGATTCCATTTTTC
>JAHDBQ010000048.1:5912-6517 GCA_020630305.1 Alphaproteobacteria bacterium
CAGTTGTATATTTTGCCTGCTCTTGTTCTTGTTGCTTTGAAATCGCGTCCGACAAATCTTGTTTACCAACACTAATACCAAACTCTTTAAGATTTGTTATGAATTTGTCCCTGGAATGTTTTTCTCCTTTGCTTGCGTGTATTGCGGCATCTGCTTGATACGCTTCTGCTATATTAACTAGGTTTTCTTTAGTTTGTAAATCAGCAGCAGGTGCGTTTGCTAGTATCGATACTTTTTCTGCTAATTTCCTGCGCGGATCTATGTTGTCTTTCGAATTATTTATTGATGCTACAAGATTTTCTCGAGGTATGTTAATGTTAGATTTTTTCATTTCTTCTAGAAAAATCTCGTTAGAGAATTTTCGTCCAGTTTTTTCGTGTAATTCTTTATTAGTTTTATAGGCTTCATTAATTGCAGTAAAAGACTCCTTTCTACTTAAATCTAAGCCGGATAACTCTATGATCTGCTCGGCATATTTTGCTCTTAAGTCATTCTTGGGAGTTATATCAGCTTCCTTCTTTTTTCTTTTAAAAAAAATTTTCTTATTATCAGTCATTTTATCCCTACGTAATAATTATCATAATTATAATTATAATTATAACTTT
>JAHDBQ010000049.1 GCA_020630305.1 Alphaproteobacteria bacterium
AAAAAATAATGAATTGAATTACTTTTGTGATCAGCTAATCTCGAAGTTGAAAGGTAAAGAGTTTTTTGCAGATGAGCATAAAGAAGATAAGATGAAGCAAAAAATACGTAATATTTTTATTAAAACTAATCAAATATCAAAAAGTGAATTGCAAATTTTGCATGGAATTGTTAAGATCTTGGCCAAATAAATATAGGATATCCTTTTATGAATCATTATGAATTACTAGGAATTAAAGAAGCTTACAACTTGGACAAATCCCAGTTAAAAAGCCAGTATCTCAAGAAGCAGATGGAGTTTCATCCTGACCGAGCTGCTGACCCTAATAATAAAATAGAATGCATAGAAAAAACTATGCAAATAAATGAGGCTTATAAAACTTTAAAGGATAAATTTTTAAGAGCGGAATATTTGTTAAATAAACAAGGTATGGATTTAGAAAGCGAAGAGTCAAAAAAAGCTTTGCCTTTTGATGTTTTGGAAGAGATCATAGCACTACATGAGGAGGTTAATGAGACATCTGATCTTAACCGTCTGCAACAAATGCTTATCTCAAAAGAAAATGATCAGCAACAGATTGCAACTGAACTTGAAAAGTTATTTTTAAATAAAAATTATAAAAAGGCGCTTGAGGTTACTGTGCGCTTTAAGTATATTGTAAACCTTGCAAAAAATATAAAACAAAAGATAAAACATGCAGATAGTAGAAATTAACAATTCTCCAGAAAAGGAAAGTCAGGAAGAGCTAGTTTTGGGAATTGATTTCGGAACCACCAATTCGCTGATAGCAATCTCTGAAAATTATAAGGCAAAAGTAATTGCAATGCCAGATGGCAAGAAGGTTGTGCCATCAATTATCGGCTGGGATGATGATTTGCAATCCATAAAGATAGGTGATAAAGATTCTGGCAAGCAATCTATCCGCTCTATAAAAAGGTTGCTTGCAAAATCATCTGCTGAAATAAGTGCAAATGAGCCTTTGCGCGCGATTGCAAAAGATATCTCTCTTGATAAAGAAGAGCCGAAAGTTTTGTTTAAGAAAGCAGAAAGCAGCCTTAATAAAACAAATGGAGAAAATGCGGAGCAGGGCGTTTCTTTAACTCAGTTAGCATCTTATATATTTAAACACCTTAAAAACGGCGCTCAAAGTTCCCTAAATAAGGAAATAAAGAAGGTTGTTGTCTCAGTTCCTGCATATTTTGATGATGGCGCAAGGGGGCAGATAATGCTTGCTGCTAAACTTGCGGGGCTTGAGGTGATAAGACTAAT
This sequence comes from Alphaproteobacteria bacterium, assembly GCA_020630305.1. Taxonomy (GTDB): domain Bacteria; phylum Pseudomonadota; class Alphaproteobacteria; order Rickettsiales; family Rickettsiaceae; genus Megaera_A. The sequence continues at coordinate 1,270 of JAHDBQ010000049.1, forward strand.
TGCAGAGCCAACGGCTGCAGCTTACGCTTATGGACTTAATAAAAAGCAAGAGGGCAGCTATTTAGTGTATGATCTTGGCGGAGGGACATTTGATGTTTCTATCTTGAACATGCATCAGGGTGTTTTGCAGGTTGTTGCAACTGGCGGTAACTCTATGCTTGGCGGCGATGATATTGATTATACGATTGCTAGATATTTATCAAATAGAGAGAATGCTGAGCTGACTAATGGTTTGATAAATGCGGCAAAAGAGTTAAAGCACCAGTTAACGGATAACCCGTTTGCAAAGATAGATTACTCCGGAAAGGAGATTGTACTCGATAATGCTGAATTTGAAGATTGCACTCAGGAAATTGTTGATAAAAGCCTGCAAATTGCCAAGCAAGTACTTATGGACGCAGAAGACGTAGAAATTGATGGCATAATTTTGGTTGGCGGGTCAACTCGGACACCTTTGATTAAACGCAGGTTAGAGCAAGAATTTAAAGTAAAAATTTATGATGATCTAGATCCTGATTGCATAGTTGCTCTTGGGAGTGCTATGCAGGCAGAGAACCTCTCTTGCAAATCAAACTATTTGCTTATAGACGTTCTACCTCTTTCTGTAGGTCTTGAGCTTTATGGCGGCCTAACAGAGAAAATAATTATGCGTAATACTCCTATTCCTTTTTCTGTTACTAAGGAATTTACCACTCACGTGGATAATCAAACTGGAATGAAATTCCATATATTGCAAGGTGAACGAGAGATGGTAGAAGATTGCCGCTCATTAGCAAAATTTGAGCTAAGCGGTATAACTCCAGACAAGGCGGGTAGGGCGAAGATTGAGGTTGTGTTTTCTATTGATACTGACGGTGTTTTATCTGTCACTGCCAGAGATGCTCTCACTTCAAAAGCGCATAATATTGAGATAAAGCCAAGCTACGGCATTAGCGAGAATCAGGTGAATGATTTAATCGAGGATGCGTTTATGACTGCGCGCCAGGATTTTGAAGCTCGGAATTTGCAAGAAACTAGGTTAGAAGCCAAAGAGATTATTGCAGGAATAGAGAAAGCGCTGCTTGAAACTCCGGATATTTTAAACGAAAATGAAGCTTTAAAAATCAAAAATGCAATTAAAGCTTTACAAGATTCAATAAATTTAGATAATCGTGATAGTATTTTGTCTAAAGTTGAGATTCTGAATAACCATGCAAGTGACTTTATTCAGAAGCATCTTGACAAAGGAGTAGAGCTTCATTTGAAGGGCAAGAAAATAGATAATTTAAAAATATAAGAAATAAATGAGTGTAGAAAAAATAAAAGTAATTTTTGTTGAAGGTGAAAAAGAAATTGAGGGAGAAACACTAGTTGGCCTTTCAATATTGGAGGTTGCGCATAATAATGAAATTGATTTGGAAGGGGCCTGCGAAGGTTCTCTAGCTTGCGCCACTTGCCACGTTATCTTAGAAGAAGATGTTTATAATGGCCTGGAAGAGCCAGAAGAAGCAGAAGAAGATATGCTGGATCTTGCATTTGGGCTGACTAGAACATCTAGACTTGGTTGCCAGATAATACTAGCTAAAGAGCATGATGGTATGCGCATCACATTACCTTTTGCAACTCGTAATATAAATGTATAGAAGAAGAAAATGATTAGAAAGTTTCTACTATTTTCTAGTTTAATTGTTCTTTCGTTATGGGTTGTTGGTGCTCATATTGTCAAATCACGCGTTAGAAAAGAGATTGAGTCTTCTAGCACTCAAAATCTATCTATATCATACAAAGATATTAAAATAGCGGGGTTTCCTTTTGGCTGGAAAATTAGACTGATTTCCCCTCAGCTTGTAGATACTAATGCGGTTACTCATTTTAAATATAGCGCTGATGAAGTAAGTTTCAAATTTAATTACTTGCTAGATAAAGTAAGTATTAATATAGGAAAAATACTAACTCTTGCCCTTATTCATGATAGGGAAGAGCCTCCTCGTGACTTTTTGAATTCAGAAGAGGATATGATTATTGATGTAAATTTTAAAAAATCATTAGCATTATCTGATGCAAAAAATTATCGCTTAGAAACTAAAATAGTCAAGCTTGATAATAGAAAGATTGTCTATACTCATAATGACGGTCAAATAATTGATTTTGATCTTTTGAATCTATATTTTGATGTTAATGATAAAAATGATGTTGAGTCTCTTTTTGACATAAAAGCAAATATAGACTCTTCCTATGAATTACCATTTAATGACATACATCTAAGCAGTCATATTACTTATCATAATGAAGATGCAGAAAGTGCTCATGAATTTAATATAACAAGAATTGATGTTATGCTCGATAAAGAAGAAGAGTCGCAAATGCACTTCAAAGGCAATGTTGGTATTAGTAAAAATGGAGTTCATCTAGTTGATATTCATAGTAAAATAGAAAATTATTCCAAAATTATAAATAAAATACCTTTCTATGGAACACCTATTAATTTATTTTCTCAGGTTGATTATTTGATAAATCAATCAAACGATGCTAACGAAAGGAATTGGCATATTAAATTTAATAAAAAGGATGGTCTCACTATAAACGATATTAAAACTACCGATCTATAGATGAGGTAAAATTGTTCTTAAAAAAGTTGATAAGATATTTTTTTGCTAATATTGAAAAAAATATCTTGCGTTCTTTTTCTCTGAATATATTATAAGGACATGAGTTTTTTAAGAGCTTTTTATAAGCGCTTAAAAGATATATTATTTTATACTATAATACCTTTAAAGTTACAATACTCCTGACGTTTAGTTAAAGAGCCCTTTGAAGACAGTTATTTTAATATCAAGGCTCTAAGTTCCGGATGCACTTTTGTTTTAGTGTGTCCATAATAAATCACTTCGCAAATTAGCGAAGTAATAATAAATGTTTAAGGAGAAAAAAACATGGCAACAGGAAAAGTTAAATGGTTTAACGCAGAAAAAAGATTTGGATTCATTCAGCCTGATGATGGAGGTAAAGATGTATTCGTACATATGACTTCACTTGAGAGAGCTGGCTTGCACCATCTTGATGATGATCAAAAAGTAAGCTACGAAACCGAAGAGCAAAAAGGTAAAATTTCAGCAGTGAAAATTGAACTACTGTAATTTACTTTATATATTACTTTTAGCGCTACGTCTATTGCGGATGTAGCGCTTTTTTTTAAGGAAAATTTAAGGGGTGCCCTATGAAAAACGAAATTCTAGATAAAGCAAATTATGGCAGCTTTGGCGTATGTGCAGCTGATATTTCATCAAATGTACCGCAAGTAAAGTTGCCTGAAGCTGTTAGAGATGAGCTTCCAACTTTGAACCGAACTGGCTATATGAAGCTTGAGCTTGACGAATATAGTAAAGAGTTTGTTTCTGAAGAGGCTTCTCCTGATGATATTTCTTTAGAGATTGGTCCTGCTTATGGGTATGGTACGCTCAAAGCGCTGAATGCAGGTCGAAAGATTATAGCTGCGGATATTGGCAGCGAGCATCTTGCATATATTTATCATCAAGCCCCAGCGGACCTGAAGACGAATTTGTATCTGTATCATGGATCATTCCCCAGCGAAATTGATCTGCCTGAGAATTCTTTGAAATCAATTTTGATATCTAGGGTGATGCATTTCCTAAGACCAGATGAATTTGTGCTGGCTTTGCAAAAAATACATAAATGGTTAGTTAGCGGGGGCAAGATGTATTGTACGGTTGTTAGCCCTTACCACGTTACTTATAAAGGAGAGGTGCTTAAGTTATATCAAGAAAGGCAGAAGGCCGGTGACAAATGGCCGGGAGTGTTAGAGGATATGTGGAAATATGCGCCTAAGCACAAGCCATTTACAGATAAATTCTTTCATGTTTTTGATATTCCGCAAATTGAGCAATTGTTACCTGAATATGGATTTAAAATTGAAAAAATTAGCTTATTTGATTATTATAACGACATAGATGGAAATGATAAAGGGCATCTTGGCTTTACGGCAATAAAGTTATAGCAAATTATAAAGTTCCTCTTGACCTCAAGCCTAAAATTAGAAATAATCTTGGTATTGAGACTACTCTGAATGAGCCCCTGCTATATTTAAGTTAAAAAATATTCTTTTATGAAACAGTTACAAAAAAAGTTAGATCATATAAAATGGCTAAAAACCATGGGGGTAGATTATTACTCTTCATATGGCAAAGACAAAAACAAAGATTTGTTTGAGGAGGTGTCTAAAAGAAAAGCTGAGATCAGTGAAATTAAACAGAAGCAGCAAATTGAAGAAATAAGTAACGATCAAGGGCGTCAGGATACAAAAGCTGCTAGCGGCAAATCTGTTATCCCTGCTTTAAAGCCATTAACAAAAACTGCTACATCTAAAGCAAAAGCAAAGTTTGATGAAAGCCAGTTTCAAGAAGCATCTAGAGCCCTTGCAGATAAAGTAACTACCCTTGAGGAGCTGCAGAATATTGTTGAAAATTTCGACGGTTGTGACTTAAAGAAGTTTGCAAAAAGCACGGTCTTTGCCCAAGGTGACAAGAATGCCGATATCCTGCTCATTGGTGAGGCTCCTGGCGCTACAGAGGATGAGCAGGGCATTCCTTTTTGTGGCGAAAGTGGGGTGCTGCTTGATAAAATGATGGAGTCTATTCTCTAGGGAAAATAATGTGTATATTACAAATTGCATTTTCTGGAGGCCTCCGGCAAATCGCCGCCCAACTAAAGAAGAAATTGCCATCTGTAAGCCATTTCTGGAAAAGCATATAGCTCTTTTAAATCCTAAAATTATTATTTTAGTTGGTGCAACGGCTGCTAATGCTGTTGTGGAAGATAGTGGCAAGATAGCTGATATTAAAGAGAATTTTTATGAATATAGCAATAAATATCTGGATAATACTATCAGCACAACAATAATGTTCCACCCGGCGTTTTTGCTAAGGCAACCAAGTAGAAAAAAGTCAACTTGGTACGATTTACTAAAAATAAAAGAATTCCTAAAGCTGGCCTAAGCTTTATTCAAAAGTAATGCTTTTTTTACTATTAATTTTTTTTCAAAATTCAAAAGCGCTTCGATAGAAATTTTCACGACATGTTTTTCAAAAATGGACAGGTAGGAAACAAGCATAACAGCCTTGATACTGGTTTCACCCTTTTCCCATGACGCTATTTATCTACCATAAAAGCCATACCTTTTTGTTATCTCTGGCCTAGTTAAGACAGATGCTTTTCTGATT
>JAHDBQ010000050.1 GCA_020630305.1 Alphaproteobacteria bacterium
TATTATTAATAGAAGGTACAAAACATTTCCTACCATAAATATTTGCAACATATTCATGAGCTTTGGCAAACTCGATTGTTTCGCTCATATATTTTTGAATACCCGGATAGGTCTCGAAATATTTCTCAATATATTTATTAGCATCGTTCCTAGAAATATTAAGCTGTTTGGCAAGTCCAAACGCGCTAATTCCATAAATAATTCCAAAATTAATTGCCTTTGCACTGCGCCTGAGCTCCGATGTAACATCCTCGAGCTTAACATTAAATATTTGGCTAGCAGTTTTCTGATGAATATCAATCCCAGCTGCGAATGCCTCCTTAAGTGGTTTAATGTTAGCAACATGGCTTAATATTCTAAGTTCAATTTGCGAGTAATCAGCAGAAATTAGTTTATTACCCTTTTTAGCCACGAATCCTTCTCTAATTTCATTTCCTTCTTTAGTACGAATTGGAATATTTTGAATATTAGGATTTACAGAACTAAGGCGGCCAGTGCTAGTCACTGACTGCATAAAGCTAGTATGAATCCTACCGCTATCTTTATTTACTTGCTTTGGCAAAGCCTCACTATAGGTATTCTTTAATTTTACTAGATGCCTATATTCTAGCAAATGCACGGCAATATCATGCCCTGCATCTGCAAGCTTCTCTAAGATATCTGCATTCGTTGAATATGTTTTAGACTTGCCACTGATTTTTGCAAATGGCAATTGCATTTTATCGAATAAAACTTCACCAAGCTGCTTTGGTGAGGCGATATTAAACTCCTCACCGCTTAGCTTATATATATTTTTTTCTATATCAATAATTCTCGCATGCAAACTAGCAGAAATCTTTTCCATACAGTCAACATCAAGCTTCACCCCTTCTTTTTCCATATCATATAATATCTTTGAAAGTGGTAGATCAATATCTTGGTATAAATGCAAAGATTTTTCTTTTATTAGATGCTTAAATAATTCCTGGTAACAAGGATAGAAATAAAGAATATCTTGTTCGGCATTTTCCTCGTACCCAGTATAATGCTGCAATATATCGCTTAAATCTTTTGATTTTTTTCCTGCGCTCAAGATATAATCCATTAACTGCAAATCCTCAGCTGCATTAATTTCCGCGCCAGTAAAATGAAGCCATTCTTTATTACCAAATAATATCTTCTTTATGGAATGATCTTTTAATATCTCGTCCACGAAATTTTTTATAGAACTATTTTCTAAGCTGCCTTCAGACCCTCCTGATTTATCAGCATTTGCAAAGCTAAATAAATCTGCGCTTATTTCCTGCTCTTCATTATTATAATCAATCTTGTAAGAATCATTGCCAGCATTTAGCAATATTACTCCCTTTTCTTCAGCAAAGATAGCAGACACATATCCATTTAGCTTAATATCATCAGACAAGCTCGATAGTTGCTGCAAGCCTTTTGCCTCAATTATTTTAGCTGGCTTTATGGTTTTCACCTGCTGTTTACTCTCAGCATTATCAGTATCTGATTCCGAAGCATTCTCAATTTTTACATTGAATAAATTCTCAATTCTTTTATGCAAAGATTTAAAACCATTCTTATTTAAAAAGCTAGATATAAGCCCAGTATCTGGACTTTTCCAAGAAAAATCATCAATAGTTTCTTTAAGCTCAACATTCTCATCAAGCCCCACTAGTTGCCAGGAGACTCTTGCATCTTCTGCGTGATCAGTAAGTAATTGCTGCTGACGCGGACTTTTTACCTGATCAATATTTGCAAGAACCTGTTCTAAATCTCCAAACTGATTAATCAAAGCCGAAGCGGTTTTAGGCCCAACCCCAGCAACGCCCGGAATATTATCTGACTTATCGCCCATCAGAGCCTGCACTTCTCTGACTTTATCAGCACCAACGCCGAACTTAGCTATAATATCCTCTTCAGAAATATATTTTGACTTTGCAGGATCATACATTTTTACGTTATCATCAACTAGCTGCATTAAATCTTTATCAGAAGAAATAACCACAGCTGGCTTGTTTGCCTTGGAGCTTTGGCGGGCAAGAGTCGCTATGATATCATCAGCTTCATATCCAGCTTTTGAAATAGACTTAAAATTAAGCGAATTTGCAGCCTCTTCAACCATCTTAAGCTGAGCAATTAAGTCGTCTGGTGCAGGTGGTCTATTTGCTTTGTATTCTTTATATATATCATGGCGAAAATTTTTGCCGCTATGATCCAAAACTATTACTGCATTTTCTGGCTTAAACTCACCAATTAATTTAATCAGCATCGAAGTCAGACCATATATAGCACCCACAGGATCACCAGCTGGCGAGGTCAAAGGTGGCTGCACATGATAAGCCCTGAAGATAAAACCAAAACCATCAATTATTAATAAAGGCTTTTCTTTTGAGGATTTAGTCATATCTTGGCTCGTTTAATTTAAAATTATAGAATTTACATTTTATAGCATAATGAAAATAAACTAGCAAGATTTTATTAGAATGGTTTTGCGTGACAGATTGCCATCAATCCCATCTCAATAGACTTATCAGTTATTTTTTATTGATTCCCTGCCAATATTTTTTTAGCAATTTCATCTCCACCTAATAAAGAGCTATCAAACCAATTATTATAAAATTCCTCACATGATTTAAACACATCATATTGTTTTGTTTGGTTGATAATAAACTCTTCCGTTAAAAATAAGTTATCTTTACGCATTTTTAGTCTTTTAAGCCTTTCCTCTACGGGGCAATATATACCTATAAATTTTACCTCGTAGTCGCTTAAATAGCTTAGGTGTAATTTAGCTAAATCCAATAATCAGGACCGTCCAAAGCAGTATCTATAACAATACTAAATTCCTGACTTAATAACTCTTTGGCTACTGAAAGTAGCATAGATGCTATCGCTTTACGCCTAGCCAATCTATTATCGTTGAACAAAACTTTCAATGGGTTATCTTTTTTTATATCCGAATCTTGCGCAACAAATTTATATCCTTTTGGAAAGACTATATTATAAAACTCTCCTATCTTATCAATTTGCAAGAGCGCAAATTTATTATCCGTTTGTTTACAAATTTCTTTAGCGATTGTTGTTTTCCCGAACAAGATGGACCGTTAATTATAATAACATGGCTCATAAGACAACTCCTCCTGTAATTTTAGAATATCTAACAATACATCAAACTTTTCGTTCATTTATTTTTAGCATATAGCAAGGAGTATGTATATTTTTCTGATTAATTATTTTAAAACCACATTTAAGATATGTTTTGATTGCTTATATATTATCATGGTCTGGGTCTACAATACATGTTCTGAAATCTTTAAAATATAATCATCACAAAATTTCTCTGAAGCCTTTGCCCCAATTCCTTTCCCTAAAAACTTAGGCTCTCCAATATAAAAATCAATAGCAGCAGAGGAATTTGGTATATCAATCTTATCTATATTTTTTGTTTGCCAAAATCATGTGCATCATAATACTGTATATAACCGATAGCATGGTTATCAAAATAAATAATGTGTGCATGAATACTCCGCTTAACTCAATCCACTATTTTATAACCTTTAGTGTATGATTAATATTTATCTTGAATGTTTGTAATGCTCCATTCTTCGCCGCTGTCCCACCACTTCTTAACGTGCGGAGTGCGAAGCCAGGGCAATAGCAAGCTGAAATGGCTCGTATCAAGTTTCTTGAAATTGATTGACAAAACCATTTCCATAATTTATTAGTTCTTTTTTATTGATTGCATGACTTTATTATTGTCCCCTTTTTCTCCACCAAGCATCTGTTTAAAGTTTTACATAAAAAAAAACTGGTAACTCTGTAAAAAGTACCAGCTTTCTTTTGTAATCAATTTATATATTAAATTAATCTTCTTTTTTCTTTGAAGCAGTTGTAGTTTTTTTAGCTGCTGGCTTCTTTGACGGAGATTTAGTCTCTGCTTTTGCCTTACTTGCAGATTTTGCTGCTGTATTTTCTTCTTTGGTTTTTGCATCTGACTTAGCAGGTGCCGCTGACTTTTCTTTGGCTGCAGCCTTCTTAGGCGCTGCCTTAGTTGCAGTTTCTGTCTTTTTAGCTGAAGCCTTCTTAGTTTCAGCTTTAGCAGCAGCTCCTGATGCAGGAGTCATGTTTTTCACTTTTCTAGATAAGCGGCTTACTTTTCTAGATGCTGTACCTTTTTTGATCAAGCCATTTGAAACACCTTTCATTATTTCTGATTGCGCAGTAATAAAAGCCTGCTTAGCATCTGCTTCAGATCCAGACTCAATTGCCTCTAGAACTTTCTTAATATAAGTTTTAATGCGGCTGTTTCTGTTTTTGTTGATAGCAGTTTTTGTTGCCGTTTTTCTAATTGCTTTTTTTGTAGATGAATGATTAGCCATAAAATATTTTACTCTTCAGTTTGTGTTTCTTCTTGTTCTACTTTAGGAGTCATGCAACCTTTTGCATCAACATCTCTATCTATAAATTCGATATAAGCTACAGGTGCTCTATCACCGTATCTAAAACCAGCTTTTACAATTCTAGTGTAACCGCCTGGTCTTTCTTTATATCTTGTTGCTAGAACTGACATTAATTTCTCAGCTGCCACTTTATCTTTGATTGAAGAAATAATATCTCTTCTTGCTGCTAAAGTGCCCTTTCTAGCTTTGGTAACTAATTTTTCAATTACAGGACGCAGAGCCTTAGCTTTAGCGACTGTAGTTTTGATTTGCTCATTCATCACTAGCGATGTTGACATATTAGCAAACATAGCCTTTCTGTGAGAAGAAGTTCTATTTAATTTTTTACCTTTTATTTTATGACGCATTTTTAACCTGCCTTAAACATTTAAACGCTAATAAATAAATATATTTAATCAGCAAAATTATTCTTTGAAGAGAATTACATCGAAATCTCTTCTACTATATATTAATATGAATCCTCATATTTCTTTGCTAGCTCCTCTATATTTTCAGGTGGCCAGCTCTCTATTTCCATACCAAATTTCAGGTTGAATTTAGAAAGAACTTCTTTTATTTCGTTTAGAGACTTTCTACCAAAATTTTGCGTACGGAGCATTTCATTCTCAGACTTATTTACTAGATCTCCAATATATACAATATTGTCGTTCTGTAAACAATTTCTAGATCTGACTGAAAGCTCGAGTTCATCAACCTTCTTAAGTAAGATTGGATTATATTCAATCTCATCTGAAGCTTCGCTCTTAACTTCTTCTTCGTCTTCGAATGTTACAAATAGCTGCATCTGATCCTGCATAATTCTTGCAGAAAGAGCAATTGCCATTTCAGGTGTGATTGACCCATCATCAGTAACCTGACCAACACGAGTATCTTCTACTTTGTAAAATACTTTCTCTACAGGGCTATATAATGCATCAATTGCAATAACACCAATTGGCATATCTTTTTTCTTATTTGCGCTCGCAGGAACGTAACCTCTACCTGTTTCGCAGTAAAGATCCATCTCAAGTTCTGCATCCTTAGAAAGAGTACAGATAACCTGTCCAGGATTAAGTACGTCTATCTCAGTGCCGCCATCAATCATATCAGCAGTAACAACGCAAGGTCCTTTTACCTTAATACGTGCCATTTTAGTGCCTTCTGAATGCATTCTTAGCTTTACTTTCTTAAGATTTAAGATGATGTCAACAACATCTTCTTTAACACCAGACTTTGCAGAAAATTCATGATCAACACCAGGAATTTTAACTGCAGTTATTGCAGCTCCTTGCAAAGATGAAAGTAGGATTCTTCTAAGAGCATTACCAATAGTAAGGCCAAAACCACGCTCTAATGGCTCTATGATTATATTTGCTACATTAGTTTCTTCATCATTTTTACCATCATAAACAATTTTTGATGGCTTAATTAATGAATTCCAATTTGTATTCAATGACATATATTTTTTTATTTCTATATTGTAAAATTAAACTCTTCTTCTGTTAGGCGGTCTAACACCATTATGAGCCACACCAGAAACATCTGTAATAGAAGTTACTACAAAGTTTTGACTAAACACTGCTCTCATTGCAGATTCACGCTGTGATCCTGCACCTTTAACACGAATCGAAACAGTCTTAAGGCCATGTTCCTTCGCATCCAGCGCAGCTTTATCTACAGTAACCTGAGCTGCATAAGGAGTAGCTTTTTTAGCTCCTTTAAAACCATGGGCACCAGCTGTTGAGATAGATATTACATTACCTTGTACATCAGTAACAGTAATAATAGTATTGTTAAAAGTAGCTTTGATGTGTACTACTCCTAAGCTAATATTTTTTTTCTTTTTCTTGGATTTACTAATCGCGCTCATAAACTATATACCTAAATTATTTTTTCTTACCTGCAATAGCAACAGCCTTACCTTTTCTTGTTCTTGCGTTAGAATGTGTATTCTGACCACGAACAGGTAATCTTCTGATGTGCCTTAAACCTTGATAGTTACGTATATCTTTTTTCTTCTTGATATTTAAG
>JAHDBQ010000051.1 GCA_020630305.1 Alphaproteobacteria bacterium
ATTTTATGGAATATTAGATAATGAAATGCTATTTAAGCTTACAGCAACTGAGTATATTATAAAAACGTTATATGCAGTAATTGCTCTACCATTGATTTATGGTGCATCCTCTTACTTGAAGAAAAAGGATGGGGTGGATTATTATGATCACAGCACCAAGTTTAATCCATTTTCATTTTAGTATAGTAATTTATTAATACTAATAATCTGATATCCCAAATAGTTCATCCGCTGCCAGGGTTAGATTATTTTTTTGCTGAACGCTTGGCTCCCAATCATTATCAATCAGCTGAGAAGGGTATGTTAATGTTGCTAAAGGGTAATTTGAGAAATCAATAAAGTTAAAATCAATATTAGTGAAATTTAAATCCATTGCTTCGCAAAAAGGAGAAAGATTATCTTGTGGATTAGTCTTGGTTGGTGTGTTAGCTTTCTCATTTGCTTTGAAGTTATCATCTGCATCATTTAGTGTATTTTCTTCTGCTGTTTCTGCATCTTCTGCTGAAAATTTTATTTTTTTGCACTCTAATTCATGAATATCGGGCTGTAATTCAAATTTTCTTTTTATACTAAATTCTTTGCTTAGTCCTTTTTTATCATCGTTATCATTGTTTGTACTTGTTCTGGATACTGAGTCTTTCTCTGATTTTTTAAAAGCAGTTTTAAGTGCTTTATTTTCTTTTTTTGCTTTTGATCTGGTGATCGCCATATCTTTCTCAATGGAATATTAATTACTACCGCAGGCATTATAAGGTAAAAGTTAAAGGTCGTCAATTGATATTTTTTAAATATTATGTAGTTTTGTTTTATTAATAACTATATTAAAGAGCAGGCGTTTAAATATTGAATTTTAGCGTTTTTTTGAAAAAATGCTTGCTAAAATGAATATTGCTGTTATTATGTGGTTCTATATTTTTTAATGTAGTTTGACTTTTTTTGGGTGGGCCAGCTGGCCTGCCTTTTTTTATAGAGGATTTTTATGGAAAAAAAGGTTGCTTCTTTGATAGAAGAAGCTATAAATGACTTAGGCTTTGGGCTTGTGCAGGTTAAGATGCGAGGCTCGGAAAATAAAGTTGTAGAAATTTTGATCGAAAGAGAAGATGGTGAAAAGGTTCAAGTGGGTGACTGTCAACTTGTGAGTCGTAATATATCTGCAATCTTAGATGTTGAAGACGCGATCTCTGGGAAGTATTTCCTTGAAGTTTCTTCTGCGGGTATTGAACGCCCATTGGTTAAGCCTGAGGATTTTGTTCGTTTTACTGGCAGAGAGGTTAAGCTTCGTCTTTATGAAGCCTTAAACGGTAACCTTAGTTTTAAAGGTGAGCTTCTTGGGATGCAAGAAGATACAGTAAAGTTGAAATCAAAAAATATTGAGCTGTCATTTGAATATAGCAATATAAAGAGTGCAAAATTAGTTTTGACTGATAAATTATTTAGAGAATTATTAAATAAAAACAAAAAATAATAAGAGAGTTTTATTATGGATAATAATGCGAAAGCTGAAATTTTACAAATTGTTGATGCAGTTTCCAGAGAGCGTGGTGTTGCTAAAGCAAATTTAATTACTGCGATGGAGCAGGGTATTGAAATTGCTGCTCGTAAGAAATATGGTCTTGAGCAAAACATCAATGCTACAATTGATCAAAATACTGGAAAGATCAGTCTATTTAGAGTTAGGAAAATTGTAGAAGAGGTGGAAAATACATTCCAGGAAATCACTCTAGACGAGGCTCTGCTGCAAGAAGCGGACGCAGTTCTCGGTGGTGAAATTTTAGAGCCATTACCACCGATTGATCTTGGTAGGGTTGCAGCGCAAACAGCAAAGCAAGTTATTGTTCAGAAGGTTGGCGAAGTGGAAAAAGAAAGCCAGTATGAAGATTATAAAGACCGTATGGGTGATATCCTAAACGGTACAGTTAAAAGAATTGAATTTGGAAATATTATTGTTGATGTTGGCAGGGCGGAAGCTATGCTGCATAAAAGCCAGCAAATTAGAGGCGAAATGTTCAAGGTTGGTGATAGGGTAAAAGCTTATGTTCAGGACGTTAGACGTGAAAATAGAGGGCCACAAATTTTCCTCTCTAGAACTGATGATAATTTCTTAAAGAAATTATTTGAAATGGAAGTGCCGGAAATTTATGATAATATCATCGAAATTAAGGCTGTTTCTCGTGAGCCAGGTTCTAAGGCAAAAATAGCTGTATATACAAATGACTCGCTACTAGACCCTGTTGGTTCATGTGTTGGTGTTAAAGGTGCAAGGGTTAGATCGATTACTGCCGAGCTTGCTGGCGAGAAAATCGATGTTATAAAGTGGGACTCAAATTTAGCGCAATTTGTTATCAACGCAATGACTCCTGCAGAAATTAGTAAAATTGTATTTGACGAAGAAAATAATCGCGTAGAAACAATCGTTGTGAATGAAGATCAGCTGAGTCTTGCTATTGGTAGAAGAGGACAAAATGTGCGTCTTGCTTCAAAAGTAACAGGCTGGAGAATCGACGTAATGACAGAGGAGCAAGAGTCTAGCCGCCGCAGCGAAGAATTTACTAATAATACTGAGCTGTTTGTTAAAGAGCTCGAAGTTGAAGAAGTTATGGCTCAGCTATTATGCTCTGAAGGCTATAACTCAATTGAGCAGATTGCCTATGCAGAAGATAGTACACTAGCTGGCATTGAAGGTTTCAGTGATGAGCTAGCTGCTGAACTTAAAAATCGCGCTGTTATATACATTGAGTCTCAGAATGCTGAAGTTATTGAAAGCTTGGAGAAGCTGGGTGTAGAGCAAGAGCTTCTTGATGTTCTTGATCTACCGGCTGAATATATCTTAAAATTAGCTGAATATGGCGTTAAGACTCTTGAAGACCTTGCTGAAATTAGCACATCTGAATTTGCAGATGTTGTACCTGGAAACGTATGTCCTGCTGAGAATGCAGCTAATTTGATTGCATATGCTAAAGAACAATCATCACAGCAAGATACTTCTGAAGCAGGTGATGCTTAAAGGCTTGATGGGCATTGTCTTGCTGCTTGTATAAAGCTCGTCCTTAATGGATTGACTATAGAAGTAATTAGGCATAATAATTTGTAAGAATATAAATTATTTATAAATTTAGAAAATTAGGAAAAATGACAGATAATAAAGACGAAAAAAAATCAGCTAAAAAGCTATCATTAGGAGGTTCTAAACTAAGTTTAGGCCCTAGAAAAGGTTCGTTGCCTAAAAAAATGACAGGCTCTGTTGTTGTTGAAGTAAAGCAAGGAAGGGCGTCTGGTGGAAGCCTTTCCTTGAATAAATCTAAAGCTCCTATGAGCTCTTCTGAGAGCGCAATGTCTAGTAGAAGGCTTGATGCCCTAAAACGTTCAAAAGATTTGGACTTGGGCGCTGAAGCGAGCAAAGTAAGCACTTTAAGTAAGCTGCTTGAAATAAATAAGAAGCCTGAAGAAGAGATAACGAAGAAAGTAGAAATAGCTCAAGATCTAGAAGAAGTGCAAACTGAGAGTGAGGTATTTTCAGAAGATAGTTCTAAAGAAAATAAGAATGGCCAAGGTTCTGATAGAGATAAGAGTGCAGCAAGAACTGACGGCAAAGGCCAGGATTCTAAAAACACTAGAGCTGAAGCTTCAGAAAGAAAAGAGCGTAACAATGCAAATCCTCAAGCTGCTGCTCCTTCTTCTAGCAAGCAAGAGCAAGCTCGTAGCGTTTCAAAACCAAAACATTACACTATTGTAGAAGAAAAGAAGAAAGAGGAGAAGGCTGCTCCATCAAAGCCAAAAACTACAGAGCCTAAGAAGCTGAAAAAATCTGATATTATTAATATGCTTCATGGTGACTCTGGCAGCGCGCGTGAGAGAACAAGGTCGCTTGCGTCACTCAAGAGAGCAAGAGCAAAAGAGCGTCGTAAGAATGTAGGTGAGGTGAAAGTAGAAAAAGTATACCGTGATGTGATAGTACCAGAAGTGATTACAGTTGCTGAGCTTGCTAATAGAATGACTGAGCGTGTTGCAGACGTAACCAGAGAGCTTATGAAGCTTGGCGTTATGGCAACTGCAAATCAGTCAATAGATGCAGATACTGCAGAGCTTATTGTAACTGGATTTGGTCACACGCTTAAAAGAGTTAAAGAATCAGACATTGAAAATGTATTGATTGATGCACATGAAAATCCTGAAGATGAATCTCCAAGAGCACCAATCGTTACTATTATGGGCCATGTTGACCATGGTAAAACCTCTTTGCTTGATGCGCTTAAGTTAACTGATGTTGTTAGCGGTGAAGCGGGTGGTATTACTCAGCATATTGGTGCATATAGCGTTACTATGACTGACGGCAGAATGATAACTTTCATCGATACTCCTGGTCACGAAGCATTCACAGAAATGCGAACTAGAGGCGCGCAAGTTACTGATATTGTAGTTATTGTTGTAGCAGCGGATGACGGAATCAAGGCGCAAACAATAGAGGCAATAAGCCATGCAAAGGCTGCAGAAGTACCGATAATTGTGGCGATAAATAAAATAGACAAGCCGGAAGCGGATATTGAAAGAGTTAAGACAGAGCTTCTTAGTCACGAATTGATTCCTGAAGATCTAGGCGGTGATATAATTACAGTTGGTGTTTCTGCAAAAGAAAAACTAAACCTAGATAAGCTAGAAGAAGCGATTTTACTGGTTGCTGAAATGCAGGAGCTAAAATCAAATTCCAAAACTACAGCATCTGGAGTTGTTGTGGAGTCTAGAGTTGACCCTTCTAAGGGAGCTGTTGCAACTGTTATAGTTCGAAAAGGAACTCTAAAGAAGTCAGATATCTTAATGGCAGGGACCACATTTGGCCGTATTAGGCGTATGTCAAATGACAAAGGGCGCTCTGTTGCAGATGCTGGACCTTCTACTGCCGTTGAAGTTTATGGACTATCTCAGGCGCCTTCTGCAGGTGATGTATTTAATGTGGTGGAGTCAGATAAACAAGCAAGAGATATTATTGACTACAGATTAAGAAAGAAAAAAGAGCTGCAAGTAACCGCTTCAAAAACAAGTTTAGAAGATCTTTTCTTGAAAGCTTCTGGTGATGGCAAGGTAAAAGAATTACCTATGATTATAAAAGGTGATGTGCATGGCTCAATTGAAGCAATCATAACTAGCCTTGACAAAATCAAAAGCGATGAGGTTAAGGTTAAAGTCTTGCACAGCGCAGTTGGTGGAATTACAGAATCTGATATTGCGCTTGCAAATGCATCTGGCGCGATGGTGGTTGGTTTTAATGTAAGATCTAACAGCGCCGCTGCAGACCAAGCATCGCGTGATAAAGTTGATGTTAGATATTACTCAATTATTTACAATCTGCTAGATGATATAAAAGCAATCATGAGCGGTATGCTTACACCTATTATCAGAGAAGAATATATCGGGTCTGTTGATATTCGTGAGGTATTTAATATCACAAAAGTTGGCAAGATTGCTGGTAGTTATGTGACTAAAGGCGTTATTATGCGCGGGGCAGGGGTAAGGCTGCTTAGAGATAATGTGGTAATTCACGAAGGTAAACTTAAAACTCTAAAGCGCTTCAAAGAAGATGTGAAAGAAGTAAAAGAAGGCTTTGAATGTGGTATAGCATTTGAAAGATATGATGATATTAAAGTTGGTGATTCAGTAGAGGTGTTTAAAATTGTCGAAGAACAAAAGAAGCTTTAAGCTTAAAACGCGCGAGCAACCGCAATCTCAAAGGCAATTGCAGGTTTCGCAAGGGATACATCGCAGCCTAGTTGAGTGCTTTACCAAAAGCAGTAGTAAGCTGGGCCCTAGGCTATATGATTCTCCTCTTAGTATTACAAAGGTGAATATTAGTCCTGACTTAAAAATTGCTAATTGCTTTTTTCTACCATTTAATACCAATCTTTCACCAGATGAAATCCTAGATGCAATTGAAGAGTCGCGCTTTGTAATTCGTAATTTCGTTACTCGCCAAGTGAATTTGAAATACTCGCCACAGATAAATTTCTATTATGATTCCGGTTTTGAAAACTCTCAAAAAGTTGAAGAGCTATTGAAGAAGGGCTAGGGGTAGAGCTTTGATGCTGTTTGGCGAGCACCATTGCTTGGCGGGTTTCATAAGACTTTCAGCGCAGTAAAATGCAGCTAGTGTAATGAGCAAGATCTCGGATCAAGGTCCGCCGATGACAGAGTTTGCATGGACCTGTGAATTCAACATTTCTGGCAAATATCTACCTAAGAATAGCGTCATCCTGAACTTGGTTCAGGATCTCAAAAAAACTTTCAATACTGTAAATAATGGCTAGTATGATGAGATTCCTGACCCGCGTCCGTCAAAAACTTATTTAAACTACCTACGCACTCTTTAAAAAAACTTGGCATTGTTAATTAAATATAGAGGTGGTATCTTTTCTATACAAAAACAATATTAGTGAATTCAGAATCGTATCAAAAGCTTT